>JALOQS010000299.1 GCA_025459355.1 Pirellula sp. | reverse complement strand
CTTTTAAAAGACCTATCGACAAAACAAGTCGAGTGACCACGGAATCCCTCCAAAGAGCCAACGGTACTCAAACACACATTTGAACCCCGGAACCTAGCTCATCACAAAGAGTGCTGTCGACAAACCGATACTTTGGTCACACCCTGTACCGTCAATGTCACGCTCTTAAAGAAACCCAAGAACTGCTCTACCCGTTTCAGCCCCTGTTTCTCCTTACAACCCCCACTCGTCCATCCAGACGAATGAGGTTCGCCGCCTAAGCGATACTCTTCATGCTTGCTAGCTTTGCTCGACCGTGGCAATACATTACATCCATCTGGCTGCTTGAGCAAGCGAACTTGATAGTCAATTTAATTCAAGCATCCGCTCATTAAGCCCTGCTTATCCCGACCGGTCGAGTTCGCAATGCAATAAGCAAAACGATTCCGCCGAGGATACCGGCCATGCTGATCCAGGTGGCAATGCTCAATGAGGTTCCGAATTGCCCACCCTCATCGACTCGGATCAGCTCCTCAAGTATTCGAACGACTCCGTAAGCGATTAGCCCCAACGAAAAGAGGTACCCGGTCCGTGTGATCAAGCTCGATAGGCTCATCGTCCAGAGAAAAAGAATGAGTCCACCTATGGATGCATAGACTTGAGAGGGGTGAACCGGGATCGCTCGTTCAGGCAGATCCACAGCTGAAACGACGCGGGTTTTGCCGTCAAGATTAACGATGGCGTCAAATTTAGGATGCAAATAAGGTTCGGTCGGTGTAGGCCCCGAAACCACTCTCGCCTGTACACCTCCAAAGGCGGCATTGGGCTGAACCCCGTTACTATCTGCCCAGGACGGAGACTTTACGCTGGTCACCACCCCCTGGTCTGTAACCAGACCTAAAATGCGGCCTGATTCGAGTTGCTCCATGTAGACTGCGGAGCCACTCGGAAATCGGACTGTGGGAAGAGGCATTTCACAAACACCTCCATAGCAACATCCGTTCATCAAGCACCCGAGCCTCCCAAACATGAGCCCGAGAAAAAAGGCAGGGGTCACTGCGTCTGCCACAACGAGAACCGGCAGCTTGTATCGAATCGCCCAAACGAGAATGACGATCAATCCACCGATGACGCTGCCATAAACCACCAAGCCCCCCTCTGTGACCTGAAGAACGGTCCAGAGTTTTTGACCAAGCGTTTGTCCTGGGAGCTCGCCCCAATACTGAATGACATAAAACAGACGCGCCCCAACAATCCCCGTCGCCACAGTCCAGGTAGCGAGAGAAAGAAATGCTTCCCTGGGAATTCCTCGCGCCTCGCAACGCTTCAGGGCGACATAGGTGCCTGTAATGACACCAGCCATCAAGAGAACCCCGTAGCCGCGAATCGGCAAACCAATAGGGACATCCTCGATTCGAAATTCGATTCGAGGAAGCAGAAACGCAATCGCAAGAAACGCGATCCCCCACATCAGAGCATTGCTCTGAATCACTTCCGATCTGGATTGGGCGTTTTTCGCTGCAGCCAGCTGAACAACAGCGATCGCTAGCAGGATTAGGGTCGCCCAGCTAAGTGCACCAAACCAAGGAAACCCCGCTGTTTCGTGCGGCCAATAAAAAAGAGTCTGTCTCATCCCCTAAACGTAGAGCATGAGCGATCTGGAGGAAAGGGCGAGTTACTTTTTATCCATTTGTGCTAGTTCGTCGCCGAAATCGAGCCCCTCAGGAGCCACGGCCGCCAAATCGTTCGGTGCACCTCCCTTGGCAGGCTTCGGTCGCTTGGGACGAGCCATAACGGCTGCGACGATCGCAGCCAGATACGAACCAACCAAAAGGGCCAACCAAAAGTACGGCATTAAAATGTGAATGTTCACAGCACCACCCTATTAGGCCAATCAGGCCAATCAAATCTTATCCTCAAACCCACCCCTTTTAACCTAATCCCCTTTTCGACAAACTACAAGTTGACAAAATGGAGTTTCCCTGCGATGATACCCGACCCGATACGTTTTTGAATTAGATATTTCGATTTTGCGGAAGTGAGCCGCCGGAGAGTCCTGTGCCAAATCTGAAGAGCGCCAAGAAAAGACTTCGTCAATCCCTAGAGCGTCGATCTCGCAATCGTGCGGCAAAATCTCGTTTGAAGACCGCCATCAAAAAGTTGAGAGATACCGTCGCGGCCAAGAATTTTGAGGATGCAAAGGTTCAGTTTGCTGACCTGTGCAAGCTTCTCGATCAAACGGCGTCCAAGAAGATCATTCACGTCAACAAAGCCGCACGGACCAAGAGCCGCATCAACGCGATGCTCAAGAAAGCTGCTTCGGCTGCTTAGTCCCACGTTAAACTGGGAGTTCGGGCGTTTCCATCCTTGTGACTAGATCCGTCGCTAAGATGCCTTCAAGGAGTGAACGCATTGGAACGTAGTGTTGACTGAGCATAGACAAATAAAAATGAATTGGCCCCGTTCGGATTCGTGCGGGGTTTCTTCGTTTACTGACCAGGAAGTCACGTTTCTCAAGCAGCTTTGGGCGGCTGAATTGCTCGTGCACGGCTGCTCAGTGATAATTAAGAAGCGTCTTTGGCCACGCCTAGCCAGCCGTTGGGATGTTTTCTGGGACGAGAAATTTGCAAGGGTCGACCGAGGTTCCTGCCAAGTTTTCGTTTCCTTTCCCAAGAGAGCCCCAGGCTTTCTAACGGTCAATTATCTTCGTGCGGGACATGAGACCGAGTATCGAACGTTAGCCCATGCGGCTTTGCTCGTGGAGCAAATTGCGATTGCCCGAGGTTGCCAAGCCATCGTCTGCCAGGTGATATCCCAGCGAGTCACCCCGCGACTGATGCATCGCTGGAAGTATGTTCCGCATGCGAAATCTCTAGGGAATGGGCACTTTATAAGGCGGCTAGATTGCTAGCGATGCCGCCCTGCGCCGGGATTTTACAAAGCTTTGACATTTCGCAAATCTCGCTCTCACATCGACCGGGATTGCTTAGGGTATGATTCCTCGCGATCTTGAGTCTGGTAGAAGCTCATTTCATCACGCTTCGGCGCGAGGCATTTTTCACGCGATGCCCAATTCCTTCCAACGTATTCTTGAAAAATAGGGCGAATGCAAATGGGCGCGAATCCCACAGAATCCACTCGGCACCACCATCCTGCCACGTTGAACAATCCTGTTCAGCCTCAGGTTGAAGAGGTAGCCAGCAGCTCCCGGACACCGAAAGGTGGCGGCAAGCAATCACCAGTTCCCGAAACTTATTATGTCGAATGGGGCCCAGCCGCTTGGTTAGTGGCTTTGCACATTGGAGCCTTAGCGGCACCGTGGACTTTTACATGGTCCGGTTTGATCTTGGCCGTCTTCATGCACTGGGTAACCGGTAGCTTGGGAATTTGCCTCGGGTTCCACCGATTGTTAACCCACACGGGGCTTCAAGTACCAAAGTGGCTTTACAACTCGTTTGCATTTATCGGAACGCTAGCTGGCGAGGGTGGACCAATTAGTTGGACCGCCAATCACCGCAAACATCATGCCTACAGCGACCAGCCAGGGGATCCACACTCACCGCACGACGGACCATGGTGGGCCCACATGTTCTGGTTGGCATTTTCCACGCACGGTGGCGATCCTCAAGGATATGCTAAGAAGTGGGTGCCAGATTTGCTCCGAAGACCGTTCCTGGTCTTTTTGGAGAAATGGTTCTTGGCAATTCACATTGCATTTGGTGCCGCGATCGTAGCAGTCGGTTATGCAATCGATGGAGGCGAGCTCGCAGTATCGTGGTTGGTGTGGGTCGTTTGCGTGCGAATGGTGGCCGTTCTCCACACAACTTGGTTCGTGAACTCCGCATCGCACATGTTTGGTTACAAGAACTACGAAACCAAAGATGACAGCCGAAACCTCTGGTGGGTTGCTGTGATTGCTTACGGTGAAGGCTGGCACAACAATCACCACGCTCACCCACGTTTGGCTCAACACGGCCACAAGTGGTGGGAGTTTGATGCCACTTATCAAGTGATTCGATTATTGAGGGCCTGCGGTCTAGCCAAGAATGTGGTTGATTTAGCGGCGGTTGAACAAAAGAAGAAAGAACGCGAGGAGCGCAAAGTCGCTTAAATCGTTTCGCTCTCTTGGGAGAGCAACACGGTTCTTTAAGAACAGCACGGTATCGAATTCCAAGGCGGCGTCGTAAAGGCGTCGCCTTTTTTCGTTTCTTCGCAGCCGGGTTCCGTGTAGCTAAGGGGGCGTGCCCGAGCGAACCTCAGGCTTGCGAGTCGATGCTAGCAATTGTCCAGAGACGTTTTCGGGTAAATTTTGTCGACTGTAGCGAGAAAATGCACCTTTGGCCGAACTTTCAATTCCGGTCGTGCCGATAAAGCGGGTGGTATCAGATTTTGGGAATCGCATCTCTGGAGGGATCGGTCCGAATTTGCTGATCATTCCATGGTGTGCGCGAGTAGCCCACCCGCCGAAGTCTACCATTAGGTCGAGTAGCGTAGGTGGCTGGTTTGATGCAATCGCATTTTTGCGTTGGAGAATATTCGATGAAGTTGCTTAAAGGCTGGAAGATACGCTTACTCGCCGGATTGGCTGCCGC
>JALOQS010000298.1 GCA_025459355.1 Pirellula sp. | reverse complement strand
CATTCCCACCAGGATCAGACTGCGGCTTGCTCCCTTGCCGGAGTAAAACGCATCGAGCGGGTTCGAATCCCATTTTTCAGGTTTTACGATCCAATCTTTTAATGGTTTCGGTGAAAGCTTGCCCTCGAGCTTCGCAAGATCCTCGTTGAGCTTTTTCTCTTGAGCCTCAAAGTCATCGGCCGATGGATCGAGTTTTGCAAGTAGTTGTTTGTTTACCTTGATATCCGCCTGTATCTCGGCGAAGTTATCAGGTGAGAGAATCAACCACCCGATAGCACCTGTGATCAAAAAGAAGAAGGCGATCCCAATCGACAGATAATCTTCGTGCTGGTACCAAGCCCGAACTTTAGTGGTATTGGAATCTGCATCCGAATCAGCCTGAGCCATGTTCTAACCCAACAACGAGTGTTTTTCTAATCGACCGCCGATCGCCATTGTAAGCCAGATCCATGTCATCGTCATCGCCCCTCAACCATCTCCTGTAGTGGCCGAGGCAACGAGGCCTTCCCTGTGTAGTAGCCGAGGCAACGAGGCCTTCCCTGTGTAGTAGCCGAGGCAACGAGGCCTTCCCTGTGTAGTGGCCGAGGCAACGAGGCCAGCCACCCAGCACGAACGCTAATCAACTTCCGATTTCCAATCACTTTCCTTCTCAATCTCCAATCATCAATCGCCAATCCTCAATGGTTGTAGCCAATCCTCGCCAGAGATTGGACGACTCCCGCTAATCAATCCCAGCCAGAGAGCCGAATCATCTTAGGTAGGTTCTCCAACTCTTTAAACGGTAGTCTTCACTGCTCACGGTCCTCTGCAGGGTAATAATCGAATCGAACCGAAATGCCTGCAGCCCCAAGTCTCCTCAACGTCTCAGGCTGAATTTCAAAGTCACATAAACGCGTTGCAAAAACACCCAAGAAAACACAAACCGAACCACCGGTTTCTTCAATTCGACGAGTGAACTCCGACGAACCCTTTAAAGTTGTGGTTACCAATTCTATAAGGAATTGATCGATATCGTGTCCTGCTCGGATCATCAAATCGGTGGACCAATGATTCGCGTCAAACACTCCACTCAGCAAAGAACCCTTGGGAGAACTGCGAGGCTCGCCCTGCCGCCGAACCCTTTGAGGCCTTAACCCAAGCGACTCGGTGATCTCTTCAAGAGAAATTGACTTATGCTGGACATGTAAGGACGCGACAAATCGATAGTCATTTAGACCGACTATAACTCTAGATTCACTTTGGCTCATGACTAACAATTTCATCACTTTCGCTTATGTCAAAATCAGTACGAATCAGGTCGAGCAAGCAACTCGCCGCTTGCCATAGTAGTTTTTTGGTATGCATTCCAGATGCGGGGCATCAAGTCCGATATAAATCGTAACTTCCTATCGACGGTATCATTACAACCAAATCCTTCCAATCACGAAACTCTCGTAGTGGCCGAGGCAACGAGGCCTTCCCTGTGTAGTGGCCGAGGCAACGAGGCCTGCCACCCAGCACGAACGCTAATCAATCTCCAATCTCCAATCTCCAATGGTTGCAGCAATCGTCTCGGAAGGTTGCTTGCGGTTCGACGCGATTCCGTAGATACTTATATTTCGATAGATCAGCGTCTCGAGTTTAGCATCTCGCTACCCCAACCCAGCAAAATCGATCGATATTCGTCTACGCTCACTCCTTAATTCTTACCGACCAATGAATCTCTCTGTAGATTGTGAATGTGGTAAAGTCATCGCGGTCTCTTCCGCATCCGCTGGCGATACGGTTCGTTGCAGTTGCGGACGCCTCGTCATGGTGCCTCCGTTGTCGGAAATGCGTCGTAGAGCCGGACTCGCTCCCATTCCGCAGAATGCAGTCGAAAAAGTAAAGAGCCTAATTTCTTCAAATGAGCTTCCTGACAACAATCTATGCCCTTTTACAGGTCGACTCGCAGATACCACAATTTGGTTACGAGTCGATTGCGAGTCCAAGTGGATTCGTGGCAAAGAACCTCTCAATGACCACTTGAAGCTCTTGTTCATATTTATGTTCGGTTGGGTCGGGGCGCTAATCGCATTGATGCGGAACAGTAAACCGATCGAGGAGTTTGGAAGAGAAGTGTACGTTGAAATACCGTTAAAGGTGTCCAGCGAAGCACTCAACTTAACCAAAATGCTCAAATCGCACTCTAAACTGAAGACCGCGATAAAGTGTAGTTCCGCCTATGTTCAGCTTCTCAATGAATATCCATCCGCCCACATCTCATTGGCGAGAAACTCCTAGCAGTCGCCCGCTAACGAACCTACGATGGGCACTCCTGCCCGTCAAGAGTACTCAAGTCGGTCGAAACGAGGCCAACCTACAGTTAAAGAACCTGCACTCACACAGTGCCGTTCAAGCGGCGACAGCAAGGCCACCATGCAATAAACCAATCGGAAAGCATGGCTGAGCGAAAAGAGAGAGAACACCTAAGCAACAAGCTTCGTCAACATTTTGTGAAGCACTCAAAGACAGCCTCTCAATCAAACGTTCCTCTTGGTAGCTGTTTGAAATGGGAACCTTTCGCTGTACCAGCCACCGATTCTACGGAAAATGTCTCTCCAATCCATGTAAAGGCAAACAGATTATCGTCCCGATCAAATGCAAGCTGCACATAGCCGAAAGCATCGGGGAGATCCGAAGCTGATTGATGCTTGGCCCCCGGTTCACGCACCTCCTCGGGAAAGTCTTTTGTAAAAAATCCGCTGTCTCGAATATACCAGATTTCGTATTCCCCCAGCATGCAGTGGTACGCAGGCTTTACTCCAAACAAATGCTGTACGTCCGATTTTGACATACCAAATTGGAGCTTGTCATACGCCCAAAGAAATTTATGTCCCACCGGTAAATCGCAGCCTACTAAAGCGGGAAGGAACGCAACCAGAACCAAGCCGCTGCGTTTTCTTCCCAGCCAACTCAAACTCTTGCTGGGCCACCCTCGCGGGCTTGCAAACGATACGTAAGACGCAAAAGCCACGACAGAAGCAATCACAAATGGTAAACCAACCAGGACGGACCCCGCATCGCTAGCCCGAGGGAATATCTGATTACCTACGTACCCGGAAAATGCACAAATAGAGGCCAACAACACCCAACTAATAAGCCTCGGTTGACTGCTTGAACGCAAAAGTGGATCGACAACAATTCCGTAAAACGCCAAATTAAGGGGAATCGAACAGGCCGAGATCGAAATCAAAACAATGAGCATTCCAATAGGAATAGAACCAACTGGCAAGGCATGCCCGTTCGCCATGCTTAGTATCAGCAGTGAAACATGGAACATCAAAATCCATACTAAAGATACTCCCCCTAACTTTAAAAGAAATTTGTCCGAATTGTGCATTGCTCAACCGTTCTCTGAACTTCTAAAAAAGACCGCAATTTTGGTTACGGGATGCCATTCAATACCTCGCGACATGATCGACCATCTACCGAATCGATCCTTACTTGGTGTGCCTCTAGCCATTGTAATTCTCCATCGGAATCACAACAAACGATAAACTTTTCGTCGAACGTTTGCAAACCAGTATCGTAGGGCATGCTACTACGATTTGTCTTGGAATACCCGTATGCGGGCCCGATTACAATGTAACGCTTGTGAGTTACGAGATGTCTTACTATTGTTGCCACTTCTCTTCCTTAGAGTTCGCATTCACTATCGTGCCCTACAAGAACTTCGCATCCACTCTATGATTGAAGTAGGGAATAACGCATTTGTATTCGATGATCGCTCTGTAACCGTGTCTGCGAGCGTCGGCTATGACTTCGTCATCGACCGCAACAAGCGCGAACGGATTGTCAAATGGCACATGCATCATTCCCAGGCTCCCAATCCCAGCCCACAACATAACGCCGTTCTCTTTCATGATCTCACCGAATCTTTCTGACTGATCGCCGCTCACCGCAATGCTACCACCAATCGGAAGCATACCGACAAACACAATAATCGCTATCAAGAAACAAACCGCCAACATTAGTGCGAGGCGATTACTCCACTTTCGATTGAGTCTCCACGCGACTTGTGCTACCTGCAAAGTCTCAAAATCTCCAACTGGCATTGCCAACCTCCCCCAACGATAAAAAGAAGTGCGGTAAGAAAATGCCCTACATTCGTTTCGAATTCCCGTTTAGTCTAACAAGCGAGTGCCGAGTGCAACGGCACCAATAGACGAAACCACACGAATCTGTTCCTCTAATCGGTGGTCAGGCAAACAATGGTTATGCTCAATTTCAATGACACCCGCTAACGATCGATTTTGTCGAATCATTGGCAAAACAAAAACGCTAGCGTCATTAGATTTGTAACAGATTGCTTCGTTCGTATCTTTGAGTCGGTTCACTATATCTGCTCCAACCGTCTGTTTCGCCTCTAGCCCCCGATGGGCCTGGAGCACCAAACTGACCTCGTCAGTCTCATTTCGCTCCATCGTCGATACGCGTATTGATTCTGGCTTCAGAAGCAATGAAATACCATCCGCAAGCAAACGGCACACTTGATTTCTTGACGCCGACGTTCGAATGCGATCCAGCAAAGGAGGCAACATGGCTCGATCGCGTTGACTGAGAACTGGACTCAGGTC
>JALOQS010000060.1 GCA_025459355.1 Pirellula sp. | reverse complement strand
GAGACGTTGAATGTGAAATCTCGCGGTTAGGTCACTCGGTTGTCCGTTCAGCGGCACATTGTCGTAATGTACCATTCCAACGTACTTTGAAGGGTCAAGGCCATAAAGATTTTGCCGATCCACATCAATGCTCTTCTCAACGAACTCTTCAGCGTTCGGTTGATCCATGATCGAAGTCAGTTTGTATTTGCGACCGTCTGGATAGGGATCGGGCGATCCATAGTTTTCAATCCAGTACTCTAGCTCGGTTGAATTGATCGGATCAGCAGAAGGAAACAGTGACAACGCGACATCGAATTTACCATCCGCTATTTGCTCAGACCATTCGACGACGATGGCTCGAATATCTGCATCGGAAGCATCAATTGGCAACTTCTTGTGCATGGAATTGTTTCGTACTGCAAATTGGTCGAACGATTCCGTTCACCCAGCCCGCGCGGTGAAGGTCTCAAATTCAAAAGCAACCGATAGCGGGTTTGGGTGCAACGGTTGGTTCAATCGTTTTTAAGTGCTGGATTGTTAGAGGTCGTTCTGTCGTTTTAGCTGTTTGGATTGCTCTGATGCGAGCCATCCCCTACGTAGATAGTAGATGATGGTCGATCCAATCATGGCTGCCACAATCGTGATCGCTCCACGGATATCTGGAGGGAATCGCGTAGGGTCGAGAAACGCTCGCCCGAAAGAAGTAGCACAAATCCCGGTACCCACAGCAAGTCCCGGGAGAAACCCAGCCACGATATACAAGTTCGCCCGCAGGAATTCTCGACGTTCGTCGGTCATGACTAAAGTCTCCAATCGATTAGTTTGAACGTGCCGTCTCGGATCCTAGCCGAATCCTATCGATCTTCGAAGCCAGAACGAAAAGGATCACTCACGTCGAGCGAGCGAGCACAGACCGCCCGAGGCCGGTGGATTGAGACGTTGAGTGCATCCGCTTGTTAACGAAATGAAACGTTCTGGCCCGGAGGTTCACGCGCCGTCGTCCTCTCTACTGACGTGTCATTCTCAGTCAGAGACCGTCTCAGACATCGCACTATCATACCACAGGAGACGTTGATATTCAGCAGGGCTAGTTTGTGATCGATGGCATTTAGATACCGCTGGCTCGCCCATCGGAATTTCCTGTTTCTCGCAAACCCTACAAGCCTCATACGTGCATGACTAGCCTGGCAACCTGGTTCACCGGACGGGTCAAGCCCGTCGGGGTCTGTTAGGTGTTGGGAGGGTAGGCTTGTTCTAGCCGCGAACCATTGGCTCCGATGGGACAAGGGCCGGGATTGGATGGTTGCCTTACCCAATCGACTTCGCCCCCGGTTGGCTTGCCCAACCGGTGCGCGCGGTTCGAGTGCTAGATCGCGGCAACGCGATACGAGGGCTCCCAGACGGGCTTGCCCCGCCTGAAGCCATAGGTTCGTTGGCTAGAACAGAATCAAAAGACATGTCGATATTCAGCAGGGCCAATATTCTAATCGACCTGCTGTTCCGCTCGTCGCGTTCCTTCCGAGCTAACGCAGGCGGTAACCGATGCCGCCGGGGTTGATTTTGATGTCAAGATCGACCGAATCGGCGACTGCGGTTGACCAAGTTGTTCTGCCTTTTCACTGTAGGTAGGCGTCGATGTCCATAGCACTATGGAAGACGCCGAGAATCGAGATGTCAGACTCGTCTGTTATGAGATATGGGATTTTCACCTGCAATGTAATCGCGAATCTCGCGAAGTCGAGTAATGGCCTCTAACGTCCAGGTTATTTCTGCCATGAATCAATTGCATTCTTTACATCGGCGTCGGCTATGGTTCGGCCAATAGCGGCATCTTCTAGCCCGCGTTGAATCATGCGGGCGTATGCGAGCTCCTTTAGCAACGCGTCGTACGAGCTATCGTCCGGTTGCCGAGAGATGATGTCTACCATTGTTTCTTTAGCAGTCGTCACGTTCAATCCTCCAGGTTTGATATCGCCAGTCGCTATACCAGATAGGGTGCAACCGTGCCATCGATACGAGACCTCTGACATCGTATGATCGTAATGCGATATGCTTGGCAAAGGTCTGGTTCGCATCTTCAAATGCCAGTTGCGGTACATGCTTGATGTGACGTTGTTTTGCGAACTTGGGATTGGAGGGGGGATTGTGCATTGAAGATTGGCGATTGAATTAAAGTTCACCCAATCTCTGGCGAGATCGGCTACATGGGGCGGTCCAATCTCTTGGCGAGATCGGCTACGGGGGGCTGGGTAGGATTAAGGAACGGTTATTTGCTGACGGTTAGCATTCGTTCTAATGCGACCAGGGACCATTTGGCGATGTCTTCTTTGACTTTTATCTGATTGACTACCGTGCCGTTGACTAGATTTTCCACGCTCCAGCAGAGGTGAGCTAAGTCAATTCGATACATGGTGGCACACATGCAAACCAAAGGTGACAAGAAATGAATCTCTTGTTCGGGATGCTCTTTCTTAAGCCGATTGACCAAGTGCAGTTCAGTACCGATGGCCCACTTGGTACCAGCCGGGGCAGCGCGAACCGTTTCAATGATCTTGCTAGTGGAGCCGGAAATATCTGCGATGTCGTTCACTTCCTGTGGACACTCGGGATGGACTAGGATTTTGATTCCGTCGATTCGCTTTCGAAACGAGTGAACGTGCTCGGCTTGGAACATTTGGTGAACGGAGCAGTGTCCCTTCCAAAGTACGACGCGAGATTGCTCGATCGATTCTTTCGTGTTGCCACCCAACACTTCTTCATGCGGATTCCAGATTGGCATTTGATCGTTGGTGATGCCCATCTTGAGTGATGTATTGCGTCCCAAGTGTTGATCGGGGAAGAAGAAGACTCGCTTTCGTTTTGCAAAGGCCCAGTCCAAGACCGCTTTGGCATTGCTGCTGGTGCACACGATGCCGTTGTGCCGACCGCAGAAAGCTTTCAAGCTGGCAGCGCTATTGATGTAGGTTACTGGGGTCATGTCTTCGGTATCGATGACCTCAGAGAGTTGCTTCCATGCCGATTCGACTTGGCGGATAGCGGCCATATCGGCCATGGAGCAACCGGCGGCCATATCCGGGAGCACAACAGGGATGGAGATGCCATCGCGAGCGACCAGCTTTTCTTCCCGATTGGCCAGAATATCGGCTGTCTCGGCCATAAAGTGCACACCGCAAAAAACGATGTAGCGGCAGTCGAGGCTATCGGCCGCCATTTTGCTCAATTGGTATGAGTCGCCCGTTAGATCGGCATGCTCGATCACTTCGTCCTGTTGGTAGTGGTGCCCCAGGATCAGAAGACTGGACCCCAGTTTACGTTTGGCATCGGTAATGCGTTCGCACAAGGCGTCATTGCTGAATTCGCGGTACGGAGCGAAAGGAATAGCTTGGGATGCAACTGACATGAGTTGTGTCTCGATTTGGGAACGGGGTGACTAGGGAATCTTCGGTCTTCGTGCAACTGGTACATTATACCCAAATGCCAAATTTTACCGAGTTCCATTTAACTAATCGTGTGGAACTGCCGAGGATTAGCGAATGGGTAGGATTTCGCGGACTGCGTCAGTTTGGGGAGTTCGCGAACGACGGATAAGGACGGGATTTAAGACACGAGAATCTTGGCGAATCGAGTTGATCTATGGCGAGTGCACCGACTGGAAATAGCCAACCGTTAACCACGACCAATCCGGCCAAGGTTGAGTTCTGGAAGAGTTTGCTGCGTATCCCGTCTGATGTGACGGTGACTTTGGCCAAGAAAAGCCTCCCGGTGGAACGCATTTTAAGCTTTGTTCCTGGGGTCATGATTCAGTTCGACAAAGCATGCGATACACCGCTCAGCATAGAAATAGACGACCGAACGGTAGCCCATGGCGAAGTGGTCAAGGTCGGTGACAAATTCGGGCTAAGAATTACCGAGATCGCTGAATGTGAAGAATCGTGGGTTCCTCTGGTTCAGGAAAAACCGAAAGCTTAAGGGGCGTAATCCCCTCTGAATTTGGTCGGGGTGGATTAGAATAAGCGGCCGATACTTGTCCGTGGAAACTACACTTGTCCGTCCGCCTAACCTACTCGTTTTGCATTACTCTTATGATTTTATCACCTGTATTTGTGGCAGGACATCGCGGGATGGTCGGTGCTGCAGTCTGTCGACGGCTTGAACGCGAGCCACAGGTTCAGGTCATTACGAGAACTCGTAAGGAACTCGATCTCTGTGACGAGCGCCAGGTGTGCCAGTTTTTCGAATCGGAAAAGCCAGCCACGGTTATCTTCGCTTCGGCAAAAGTGGGTGGTATACACGCAAACAGAACCTATCCCGTTGAGTTCTTGTCGGACAATTTGCGTCAAGAGTTGGCGACGATCCATGCGAGTTACTCGAATGGCGTGAAGCGATTTTTGTTTCTGGGCAGCACCTGTATTTATCCACGACTGGCTCAGCAACCTATCCGCGAAGATGAGCTATTGAAGAGCCCGCTCGAGCAAACCAACGAAGCTTATGCGCTCGCCAAGATTGCGGGATTGAAGCTGTGTCAGTATTTTCGTCAGCAGTATGGAGTGATGTATCACTCTGCCATGCCGACGAATTTGTATGGTCCCGGGGATAACTATCACCCGGACCATAGTCACGTATTGCCCGGCATGATTAGGCGATTCCACGAAGCCAAGCAAACAGGTGCGGAATCAGTCACGATTTGGGGGACTGGAACTCCGCAGCGAGAATTCTTGCATGTGGATGACTTGGCTGACGCGATCATTCATTTGTGCCAACTCGATAACCCACCAGACTGGGTTAATGTGGGAACCAGCACTGACATTAGCATATTGGATTTGGCTTATCTGGTTGCCAAGACGGTGGGTTTCTCTGGACGTATCGAGACGGATCCCTCAAAACCAGATGGAACACCGAAGAAGCTGACGGATACCACATTGCTCAAATCGACTGGCTGGGCTCCGAAAATTGGCCTCGAAGAAGGGCTTCGCCAAACCTACCAAGACTTTCTAAATGAGATGCAGAACGGTGCTTTGCGAGAAGTTTAAACGTGTCAACCAAAGATCTGTCCTCCGCTGCTGATCAGGAAGCAAGTGTTCTCGATAAGGCATTCGTTGTTCAGGCGAGCCGATACGTGGTGGGTATCGATCTCGGAACAACGAACTGCGCCGTTGCTTTTGTCGATACGCAGAGTTCAGTCAAAAGTGTACAAACATTCCGCATCGACCAGATGATCGATGTGAATACGACTGCCGAATCTGACACGCTTCCGTCGTTTCATTATCAATTGCTCGAAAGCGAGGTTGCGGGTGTCGATCGCAAGCATTTGTTTTCTTCGAATGATGTTGCGTCTATAGTCGGAGTGATGGCTCGTCAGCGAGGAGCGGAGTTACCCGGTCGCTCCATTTCCTCTGCCAAAAGCTGGCTATGCCATAAAATGGTTGATCGAGAGAGCGATCTGCTTCCTTGGGGGGGCGACGAAGAGGTCTTGAAGATTTCGCCCGTTGAAGCCAGTCGTCGTTATTTGGAGCATATACGACGATGCTGGGATCGTGCGTTCCCTCAGCATCCTCTTCGGGATCAAGACACCGTTGTGACATTGCCCGCCTCGTTTGATGAAATCGCTCGCCGATTGACCATCGCCGCCGCGAAGCAAGCCGGCATGGAACGGCTCTTTCTGATCGAAGAGCCTCAAGCGGCATTCTATGCGTGGCTCGAGCGAAATGCAGAGACGTGGACTGACAAACTAAAGCCTGGTCAAACCATACTGGTGTGTGACATTGGTGGTGGGACCACCGATTTTACTTTGATTCGGGTTACAGGAGCGACTGCGTCCGGGCCGGATTTAGTGAGCACAGAAACGGACGTTAGTCGCGTCGTCGAGCAAGAGTTGCAAGCCACCTTTGGATTGCATCGTGTTGCTGTCGGCGAACACTTAATGTTGGGCGGAGATAACTTGGACATTGCTTTGGCCAAGTTTATTGAGCAGCAGTTTTGTGAGTCTTCTGGTCAAGCCAAGCTTACTGCCCGCCAGTGGGACGTGCTTAAGTCTCAATGTCGCAATGCGAAAGAGCGATTCCTTGGTAATACCCCACCGACGGAGATCGCTATTCACTTTCCCTCGATGGGGAGCCGGCTCATCGGGAATTTGCAAAGTGTTAACGTCGAGTTGGAGCAGGCGAGAGCATTGTTGCTGGAGGGTTTCTTCGGGCATGTTGCGATCGACTCTCATCCAGTACCGCAAGCAGAAGGGTTCCAAGAGTTTGGGTTACCCTATGCGACCGAACCGAACGTCCTAAAGCACTTAGCGGAGTTTCTTTGGGAACATCGTCAAGCTGGCCGAAACGAAGAGCAATTAAACCAAAGCGACCTTAGACTAGCCCGTCCAGATTGGGTGTTGTTTAACGGCGGAGTGCTGGAATCCTCCCAAGTGCGAGAGGCGATCCTGTCGCAAATCGCCGCCTGGTTTGAGTCAATCGAGCCCGATTGGAAACCAGGTTGCTTGGAAGGAAATCGATTGGACTTGGCCGTTGCTCAAGGTGCCGCGTATTACGGTTTGGTTCGTCGTGGCGAAGGGGTGAAAATCGATGCGACCCTCGCCAGAACCTATTACTTGCAAGTGAATCAATCCCCCCCCCAAGCGATCTGCATAATGCCATCCAGCGCGCACCCTGGGGACCGGTTCGATTTGAAAGACAAGGTGTTCGATTTGGCTGTCGGAGAACCAGTAAGATTTCAACTATTATCGAGCAGTACGCGATTGACGGATCGGCCAGGTGATCTGGTGGAGATAGATGCGTTGACTATGTCAGCTTTGCCTCCGTTGCAAACCGTGCTCAAATTGGACAATAAAAAAACGAGACTTACCGTTCCGGTTCAGCTCGACATTGAGTTAAGTGAAATCGGAACGCTGCAGGCCAACATCACCACCATTGAACAGGTTGATTCACCTGCGTTGTCCGGGGGAGAGGTGTTGCCAGATCGCGATAGGGAAAAAGGTTTTCGATGGGTGCTGGAATTTGAAGCAAGGGCTAGCACGGACGAGACTAAGACTAGTGGTGTGGCCGCAGATGAAGACACCTTGGTTCGTGTTCGCCAGGCCATCGCGTTGGTTTTCGGAACCGAACAAACCGTTGCGCCTAAAGATGCTTCTAACAAGCTTTCCGAATTGCTGGGCAAGAAGAGGCAAGATTGGGAGCCCGCCGTGCTGCGAGAGCTTTGGAATGGGCTGATGCAGTGTGGCGATTATCGAAAAAAATCTCCTGCGCACGAAGCCCGCTGGATGAATTTGATCGGTTGGTGTTTGCGGCCTGGATTCGGTTATCCAGGAGACGATTGGCGAGTGGGCGAGACCTGGCGCTCGGTGCATAACAAGTTAGTGCACCGGACAGCAGAAAACCTATCTGAGACTGTTGTTCTGTGGAGGCGAATATCGGGCGGGTTTACGTCGGGACAACAAAAAGCGTTGTATCAAGATCTCTGGCCGCGAGTCCGTTCCACGTTGCTAGGTGGATCGGGTGCGAGCTTGAATAGTAATGTTTTGAACGAGTATCTGCGATTGATAGGTTCCCTAGAGTGGATTGACATTGCAGACAAAGGGTTTGTGGCCCAGCAATTGTTAGATGCCTTGGGCCGGAAAAAGAATCATGCCATTGCTGGGCCGGTCCTGTGGACGTTAGCGAGACTGGGTAGTCGAGTGCCTGTGTATGCCAATTTGCAGATGATCGTTGGGGCGAGGCAAATCGGGGCATGGAGTGAACGATTGCTCGAACTGGAGAATCAGTTGCCGGAGAGCAGTATCAACGCTATCTCGCTGTGTTTAACCCTGTGGTGTCGGTTGACAGGAGATCGGTATCGAGACATCGATCCTAATGTGCGATCGCGTGTTGTGAAATGGATGATGGCCAAGAAAGTGTCCGAGCACCAATTGGAGATGGTTCAACGAGGTGGTGGCTTTGATAGAGATGATGCAGCCACTGTGCTAGGAGAGGCGTTACCTTTGGGATTTTCTCTTCGCTAGTAATTACTGGCGAGGGGTCCAAGTTAGCGGGCGATTGGTGGATTTGCTAAGGGTGATTTCCTTGCGATTGACAGGTTTGCGACCATCTTCGAATTCACACTTCACAAACACTTGGATGGTGCGCCCTGTTGGGGTGTTCTCTTGCCATGGCAGACGCAAATGGTAACCTTGCGATGCACCGATGGGTTCTAGGTATTCCTTCATCTCAGCCGGATCGATGTTCCAGGCTGAAATTCTGACTGACTTGTCATCGATCGTTTCTTCGGCCACGATGGTCAGTTTACACTCTTCGTTGAGTGTTTGGCCTAATTGGTTTTTGGGTGTGATAACCAGGTACAGTCCGTCATCACCAGGCTGATTATCGAGGTTTATGCCTCGGCACAAGGTGGGATGAAACTCGATGCCGACTACACAACGATCTTCGATCGGTTTTGAATCGATGGAGTCTGTATCAACGCGAGTCATCACTTCTGTTGCGGAGGCTTGAACAACATCGCTTTTTGCGGGGACCTTGATTCGTCCCTGGATAATAGCCCCTGGCGAGTTTCCAGGCAAAGTAGGTAGCGTAGTCGGTGGCAGAGTGGGTAGCGTAGTAGATGGCAGAGGTGCCGCGTTGTTTTGATTTGGGTTTAGCAAAGGTGGTTGTAAAAGCGCAGGACCGTTTGGTTGCTGGGCAGATCTGATGATGGCTGGAGGCATTGTGTATTCCTCAACAAGCTCGTTCGTTTTGGGTTCATCAGGCTTGCGAGTTCGAGTCGGAACAGAAGAACTGTTGTTGCCAGCGGGTGGGGGCAATATTCCACCCTGATCCGCTTTAGGCAGTAACTCTGTGGATGGGTTTGATGGTTCGGGTTTGGTATCGGTCGGAGGAGAGGCCGGTGGAGAGGTCGGTGTGCGCGGAACGATGGGAGCGGGCTCTTCGGTTTTAACTTTCGGAGGAGGCACCAGTTCGAACGTTTCCGAGTCAATGGCGCCTTGGCTGGGTTTTGAGTCGCGAGGTGGAGTTTTGCGAGGCTTACTCTTGAGGTCTAAGCCGTCTTGTTCCTCAAGCTCTCGAAGCTTGCGTTGCAGTCGTTCATGCTTCGCGCGAAGATCTTCGTTTTCCATCTCGAGGGATTGGTAGGCAGAATCGTATTCGTAGATACGATCCTCCAGGGCGCGTATTTCGGATGCCATCGATTCCACGTAAAATTCGTTGAACGCAGCCCGTCGGCATGCTGGAGTCATCAACAGCATCATCGCGATGGCAAACGCCGAACCGAACCGTCGAATAGAACATTCGCGGAGAGTTTTTAATGAGACGGGCGAGGCTAGGTACGATGTGCGACTACGCATGAGAGCAGGGAATAAGACATCCCAGGCTCTCAAGTCAAGAGAGATACTTGTCGCTGGGCATTCCAAGCTTCAAGATCGTGCCGAAGCGACGTACGGAGATTTGAGTATCAATGGTGAATTTGCTAAGCCGGGTCGAAACGCCCTAAGCAGAACGTCTAATTTGCTGGCAAGTTACAAAGACTTCATAAAAATCTCTAGTAAGCACAATGGGATCATCCCCCAAATCATCAAGCCATGCCAATTGTGAACTTGCCATACCTTGGAGGCCACGAACGAGATCTCGCACGCGGACTCGAACCTGGTCGGACGAGTGGCCGAGCCTGCTTTTGGTTGCGAACGGAATGGATACCGTTTTGCCCGCTTCGTCGACTACGCGGTATTCCATCTTCGACTCGACGACTGGTTCACGAGAAACCGTTTCTGCATTGTTGTAGTGAGCAGAGATCGTCGAGGATTGGATTGAGATAACGCTACGCTCTGTAAAGTTCATGAGCCGCTTTCTAGCCGGTGAAGGAGCTTTTCGACAAACAACCACGTGCTCTTTGTATCGACTAGGTAGACTTTACCGGTCCAGTCAAATTCCCTGAAGAATGGGAAATGGATTGAGCTCTATTGCGGTGTGATATGACAGCAAATACGAAATGACGGCATCTACTTTTTGCTATCTAACGCAGCGATGAGGTCCGATTGTACGGACTTCATGAGGAAAAGGGTGTTTCGCAAGTAGCGAGGTGCGAGTCGCTTGGGGTCTGTTAAGGTTCGATAGAGCCATTCGAGGCCTGTGCGTTGGAAGATCTTGGGAGCGCGTTTAGCAGTGCCAGCCACGAAATCGAAAGACGCTCCGAGTTGGATACACAGAGGGACTTGTAAATGCTGCAAATGATCTTCGATCCAGAACTCGCCTTTGGGCTGTCCCAAAGCGATTAGCAAAATGTCCGGGGCAGTTTGTCGTATGCTATCAATCTCTTGACGCATTTCCGATTCACTGAGGGGGCGAAATGGCGGGCATCGATGGCCAACTATTTTGCAGCCTGGATAAAGTTTTTCTAGGACTCGGGCGGTTTTCTCCGCGACCCCTTCGGCGGCACCGTAGAGGTAAATTCTATGACCGTGTTGTTGGCTTCGTTCAGCGAGGCGATAGATTAGGTCAGCGCCTGCGACTCTTTCGGGCAGCTTGACTTTGTTCCAGCGGCTGCGCCACAGGATGGGCATACCATCGCAAAGCACCAACCCTGCTCGCTGAGTAAATTCCGAGAGTCGTTTGCTTTGATGACAAAGCATCGCGTAGTTCAAGTTAGCGGTAACGGCGTAAGTCGGTTTGCGAACGCGAATAATGTCATCGATGAGTCTGAGGGTTTGCTCCATAGTCACGCTATGAAAATCGAGCCCCCAAACTTTGGAGACTCTTAGACTCCAATCTTCTTGATAACCACCGGAAACGGCCGTGCCACTCCATTCGTTCAGAGGAATACGGGCAGCTATATCGCTCGGCAATTCGGCAGCGGGGCTAAGAGTGCGAACCTGTTCGTGAGAGGATGGTTCCGACGAAGGCAGCAATTCATGAGCCCGCCGAGGAATAGGCGGCATGTAGATTGGTTGAGATGGCGAGAACGAAGAGGAGTCGTTTTGGCGAACCGTCATGGTCAGTACAGGATCATCAGGCGGTAAGGAGCTGGAAACGTTGTTGGAACGGTAGGTCGCGAAGTGTGGTTTCGCAAACCATGTCGACCTGAATTTTTAGTCAACCGCTCGGAGAGTGCGGGTTGTTCCGGTTGTAAGGTGCATCGCTAGCATCGAAGCTTAGATCGAACGAATGATCTAGTGCAGGCAGGCTGAATATCGTTGTCCAGTTTTGGAAACGTTTACCGGAGCGTCAAAGAGAATATTCATCCAATGCGACGTTAAGCAGACATCGATGGCAGCATCGAGAAGCACTTGCCCCGATTGAAGTAGAATACAACGCTGGATAGGCTCGATGATCTCTTCGAGGTGATGAGTCACCAAAACGATTTGTATTCCCGATCGCGTTAATTCTTCGAGCTTGATCAGTAGTTTTTCACGAGCCACGATATCCAAGCCCGCCGTGGGTTCATCCAGCAATAGCGACCTGGCGCCGTGGACCATCGATCTGGCTAACATGACACGTCGTCGCTCTCCGGTTGAGAGCCAGCTCACATGTTTGGTGCAGTGAGCGTCGATTTCGAAGAATTCTAGCCACCTTGTCGCGGCTTGGATTCGTTCAGGCGTTATCAAGGATGCGTCAAGCTCCAGTTCACTGGATTCGAAACCTGTTAAAACCGCATCTAGAGGAGACAGTCGACCGCTGCGCCCGGTGGTGAAATGATGGTCAATTTCCGAGCTTACAAAACCGAGCTGGGATCGCAACTCCCATACGTTCCATGCTTCCTGGCCAAGGATTCTTATCGTTCCTGCGCGATCGAGGATGCACGATGGATAGAAGAACTTCATAAGAAGTTTGAGCAACGTTGACTTGCCCGATCCGTTTGGACCAAATAGAACGACGTTTTCCCCGACGGGTATCACCAAGCGATTCAGGTCGAGAATGCGAAACCCATTCCGCTCGACCACCACCTCGAGCAATTCAACGAGAGGGGCGACGGCCATTTAGTTTATGCCAAATGGTCCAACTAAATGATCGCGGCTAACTTCTGGGCACAGATTGCTTTCTGAGTCGGTTACGATTCCCATGAGAAATCGATTGGCGGCTGCGAGCATGCCTGTCGAGAGTTCGTCTGCTTCGCCAAACGAGTCTTGCTCGCTTCGCAATTGCAAAAATCGGTAAGACAGAGAGGAGCGATGAGCCATATGCATCGCGTAACTCAGATCCGTTTCCGAACAAATCGTTGCACCTTTTCGCTGAGCAAAAAGAACGGGCAATTCTTTGATGGATTTCCACTGAGTCATGCTACCGACGAGGCTAGGCATCGGCCCGCTTAGAGATACCACGCCGGCGACGCTATCGGGAGATTGCCAACCGATCCATTGTGCAATAGTTCCGCCATGACCGAATCCTGCTAGGAAAATGCGATCAGACCTAACTGGCAAATTATCCAGAGCGGACTCAATGCATTCCCAAACAACATCCTCTGCAAAGGCGTAATCGAGAACGTTTTCGCCCCACTTGAAAATGCGACGCTTAGATTTGCAACGACGATTAGCCCGCGGGGCCACGGCTAAATAGTTCTGATCACTCAATGCGTTCATCACGTAATCCAACTCGTGTTCGCTGCTATCTTGGCTATGCAACCAAACGACTAAAGGATAGTCGTAAGTTGGAACAAAGTTTGTCGGATAGTAGAGCCGATGATGAACTGACGTCGTGAGATGTGTTAAGCGATCAACCTCCCTCTTGTCACAAGCCGAGCTTCGAGAAACATTCTGCACGACTGGGGCGAGCAATGTGGGGATACGATTCATCGAGGAGTTCCTGGGTCGCCGCGAAAGTCACGCTTGAGATAACAGCACAGCGTGACGGACAAGATAGATATAGGTTTTAGGGCACCGATTCCGATGCCGTCAATGGCGCCTAGAACCAGATTTTGGGTGGTTATGCTCACCACCCAAATGCTGTCATTCAAAGATTAACGATTAGGCAGAAGCGAGAAGCTGTCCCATGGACGCGACCAGCGACTTGACGGCGTCAACACTCTTTTGGAAGGCTGCTTTCTCACTATCGGTCAAGCTAAGTTCAATGATCTTTTCAACGCCGCCAGATCCGAGAACAACAGGAACTCCGACGTAGTATCCTCCGACGCCGTATTCTTTATCGCACAGTGCCGCACAAGGAATCAAACGCTTTTTGTCACGCACGATCGCTTCAACCATTTGCGCTGTCGCGGCGGCAGGTGCATAGTATGCCGAGCCGGTCTTGAGCAATGATACAATCTCCGCACCGCCGTCGCGTGTTCGTTGAACAATTTCGGCCAATCGTTCTGGCGAGATCAATTGTGTGACAGGGATGCCACCGACCGAAGTGCAGCTCGCGATTGGCACCATCGTGTCCCCGTGCCCACCCATAAGCATCGCGGAGATATCTTCCACGGAGACGTTCAGTTCCATCGCGAGGAAGGCTCTGAATCGCGCGGTATCAAGCACACCGGCTTGACCGATAACGCGATTCGATGGGAAGCCGAGCACTTGAAAGGCTCGCTGAACCATCGCATCGAGTGGGTTGCTGACGACGATGACAACAGCGTTTGGGCTCGTCGCTTTGACCTGTTCTGCGACACTGGTCACGATCTTTGCGTTGGTTGCCAGCAAATCGTCACGGCTCATACCAGGCTTGCGAGCAATGCCGGCGGTGATTACGACGACATCGCTGTTGGCCGTATCAGCGTAGTTGGTCGTGCCAACTAGTTTGCTATCAAATCCCATGATGGGGGATGCTTGAAACAAATCGAGCGCTTTACCTTTAGGCATATTCTCCGTTTGAGGGACATCGAGGAGGATGACGTCCCCGAGCTCGGCAGCCGCACACCAGTGGGCGCATGTTGCTCCGACGTTTCCTGCACCAATAATCGTGATCTTTGCTCGTCTCATCGCTGTCCTCGTTTGCTCGTTAGATGTGTGAATCGATTTTGTGTGGTTTACTGGTTTAGCTTGATGGCTCGGCAACTCAATCTTCGCTATGCTGGAGAAACGCGAGTTGAACCGTGCTTGCTGTCTGACGAAGAGAATTATCTCGGTGACTTCCGGATGAGGACGAAGTATGTCGCTCTGATGCGATGAGTCAAGTACCAGACGGCATTCGCTTACTCTGAACCCAAGCATCTCCATGCAATTTTTCCAAAAGCAAATTCAATTGCCGCCACTTCGTCGCGGTTGCCATTTGATCACCAGCCACATCGTCGATGCGATTCCCGAGATTCGGGAGCTTTCGTGCGGATTGCTCAACTGTTTTTTGCTGCACACGTCAGCCAGTCTAACGATCAACGAGAATGCAGATCCCAATGTGAGAAAAGACTTGGAAATGGCATTGGGGAAGATCGCCCCAGAAACGTGGCCCTATGTTCACACCGAAGAAGGCCCAGATGACATGCCTGCACACGTGAAATCGTCCCTGGTTGGATGCAGCTTGAATGTTCCGATCACAAGCGGGAGGCTTAACTTGGGGACTTGGCAAGGCATCTACCTCTGTGAGCATCGCAATAATCCGACACGCCGCAGCGTCGTCATCACAGCGACGGGAGTCCTCTCGGCTCAATTGGCACCCAAGGCCGAAGCAGTGACGTAATCAACTAGTTTCCCACCATTTGGCCAACCGCCAAACGAAGCTTAACCGAAACTTAACCTTTCTTTTTCGAGCCGTCGACCGCTTGGTGGTTCTGCTGCCGTGGCGAGCAAAATGGTCGTGATCGCCAGCCCCAAGGCTGCTTAAATCGCCACTAACCCAACCCAACGCACAGCCCCATCGCATTAGCCAAAACGGCGACTTGATCCACACCTCCCCCCCACCTAGAGGAGGCTCCGCCCAGCCCGACCAGCATTCGGAACAATTATCATGATTTTAAGAAATGAAGAAGAAAAACCCGATTGTCAGGCGGGTAAGGACATGTAACCTATCAAGTGTTTTTAGTGCGGCACTACAGTTGCACAGCAATCTTTAGCAATTGATTTTTTTGAGGGGTTTATGATTATTCGCCACTCCATGCGATCACACTCGACCAGACGGGCGTTTACGTTGGTTGAGTTGTTGGTGGTCATCGCGATCATCGGCATTTTGGTTGGACTTCTCTTGCCGGCCGTGCAAGCAGCACGTGAAGCGGCTCGACGGATGCAGTGCTCCAACAATCTCAAGCAAATTGGTCTTGCCGTTTTCAACTATGAGTCGGCACACAGGCGATTCCCGCCGGGCCGTTTGTTACCGGACCTGTCAGTAAACGGTGTGGTTTCTGTGAGCTACACAAACTACAACAACATCAACGGCACTCCAGGGCAGTGGACCGGATTTCGGTCCGTTCACACATTGATTTTGCCCTTTATGGAACAGACCGCGATCTACAACTTGATCGATTTCGGTGCTCCGACATCGGTTCGAATGACGTTGAATGGTGCTCCGTTTAACCGCAACTTCACAGCTTTTGCCAATGCCGCGAACCTGTTCATATGCCCGTCGGACCCAAATACTGGACGCGTCGTTTCCGAAAACAATTATCGTTACAACTTTGGCGGTTCGACTCACTACGCAGGGGCGTTAAGCAGTGCTGCCAATAACAATAACAACGCAAACCTCGGAATGTTCGCTGTCCGCGGCAATGGTGCGTTCAGCATTGGTGATGGCCTCAGATCGGCTGCTGTCATCGACGGTTTGAGTAACACAGTCTTCTTCGCCGAACGCGATAAAGGAAGCGGCAGAAACATGGCATCAGCCTTGCCAGATCGGCGATTTGACATGATCACGATGCCTGGTAGAACTCAGAATTTGATTCCGCCTGACCAAATTTTCAATGCCTGCCGAGCCTACGTGCCTGTCGTCGACTCATTCAATTTCAACTCGACGGGCCGCTGGTTAGAGGGAAGCGATTTCTCGAACGGCTGGCCATTCGGCTTTTACTCTAGCACCATGTACAACCACGTCGCTCCACCTAACTGGGCTGGCTTTGACTGTGGTCAATGGAGTTCAATTCCCGACGCCCCGGGCGAACATGCGATCGTCTCGGCACGCAGTTCTCACACCGGTGGCGTTAATGCTGCCCGTGGCGACGGTTCGGTTAGCTTCGTGACCTCTAGTATCGATACTAACATATGGCGAGCTCTGGGTTCGCGAGACGGTGGCGAAGTGGCCAACGTCGAGTAATGCACAGCCGTTTCCAGGTTTTTTTCCACCAAGGTTAACCCTTGGTTGTTGAAGTAAACCTGAACTCAATGCGCCAGTGGGAACCAGACTTCTTAGCCCCCTGCTGACGTAGGGGGCTTTTTTTATAGGATTATCAAAAGGTCGAACGAATAATGAAGCGATTTCTATGTGTTTTGATTTGCTCTGTGTCCTTGGTAGCCAGCATCGGTTGCGGAGCGCCCAAGGGGGATCCGGTTTCCGTTGCCACCAGCGAGGCTAGCTACACGGAGGCCAAAACCATGGTATTGGAGGGGAGTTACGAAGCGGCACTCCCGAAACTCGAAGCAGCCATATCGGGCAGCGGTTTAGGCCCAGATTTGTATGTGGAGTCCCTTTTGCTTCGAGCCCAGTGTTACGCCATGACGGGCAAGCTTGAGCAAGCCCAAGCCGATTTGGCTCAAGCTGAGAATGGTTCACCCGCCGAAGCCATGCTGGAGCTGACCAAGGGCGTGATTTTCGAGAAACAAGGCAAATCGGCTGAAAGCAAAGCGGCTTTAGCAAAGGCCAAGCGACTCGATCCTTCGCTCAAGCTTCCGAAGTAGCGCTGGAGCGATTTCGATTTTGCGATCGGCTATTGTTCACGAGTACGCAGGCATGCAAGCGACGAATAAGTCGATCGCTTGCTTGTGCTCGAGCACGTCGTGAACTCGGAGCACTTGAATTTTTTGCAGGACCAAGCTCAACGATACCCCAACGGTTCCGAGAGTTCGGTTGGCATCTTTGCTGCCCAATAGTTTGGCGATAAACCCTTTGCGAGAGTGGCCGATGAGAATCGGTTGCGAGGCTTCGTGAAAGCGAAAGGCGTTTTGGAGCAACGTGATATTGTGCTCATGCGTCTTTCCAAAGCCAATTCCTGGATCGAGGCAAATCTTACCTGGCTCGATCCGTTGATCCAAAAGCCATGTTCTTCGGTGCTTTAGGTAGCTAAGGATATCTTCAACCACGTTACTGTATTGAGGGTTATCCTGCATCGTTTGCGGCGTCCCCTGCATGTGCATAGCGCAGATCCCTGCACCGGTTTGCTTAGCGACCTCCACCATTTCTGGATCAGCCTCCAGTCCCGATACATCGTTGATTATGGACGCTCCTAGCTGAATGGCTGCCCTCGCCACCACCGATTTCTGTGTGTCGATCGAGATGGGAATAGCCACTTTGCCTTGCAGTTTTTCAAGCACATCGGTCACCCGCCGAAGCTCTTCGTCTGGCGGAACCGACTCGCTGTAGGGCCGGGTGCTCTCTCCGCCGACATCTAATATCGCGGCACCATGATCCTCTAATCGTCTGGCCTGGTCGATGGCCGACTGAACCGAATAGAACTTTCCGCCATCGGAAAAGCTATCAGGTGTGACATTAAGAATTCCCATGATCAATGGTCGATCGGTGAACTCCAGTCTCCGATCGCGAATATCCCAATACTTTGAAACGTTTTCGATCATGATCTTTTCACTAGTGTGTCTATCGATGGGCTCGATGAAAGGATAAGCATGCAAATCGGTGCCCCCCGAAGAAATCGTCGAGCGAGTTACGTTCGGAGATGATTTACAGGTTAACGGTGGAAGAATTGAAGTGTTTTCGAGGTAATTCAGTTCGCTCCAACTGTGCAATCTATGCGAGTATCTTGTATGATGGAGTTAGGTCAATGGATGCTTTGAAAAGACCGCATGGATGGGGGCTGAGCCCATTCCAAATTCTTACCCGAACTGCCAACGGATTACGAGAGATACTTCATTATGCTTGGACGCCTTACTGGGTTGCCACGATATGCCAGTCTATTTTATTTCGGCTTATGCTGTCTGTTTCTTCCCGCAGCAGGAGTCTCGGGATTAGCAGTCGCTGAGGAACTCCCTTTCGAAATGGCTGAGGGCTTTCGAGTCACGACAGCGGCCGGGGATGAGCTCGCCCACGACTGTTTTTGCATGACGACCGATGGGCTTGGGCGACCGGTGGTATCGGGCCCTGGTTATATAAAGACTTTAATCGACGATAACCATGATGGGGTCTACGATCGAGCCATTGTTTGGTCAAAGCTGCCTCAGCAGGGTGCTCAGGGGCTTTGGGCGGAAGGACGGAAAATTCTCTGGGTGGGTGATGGTGGTCTTTGGTCTACCGAGGATAAGAACGGCGACCTTGTTGCCGACGGATCGCCGACCAAGCTGATCGAATTCCCAACGGGAGGCGAACACCACGCTCACGCAATCCGAAAAGGCCCCGATGGTTATTGGTACGTCATAGCAGGAAACTTTTCCAACGGGATTGCCAGTTTGCTAAACGACCAAAGCTCCCCTGTCGGCCGCCCCAGGGCTGGTACCATTTGGCGCATCAGTCCTGACTTTGCGACGAAATCGGTTTGGAGTCACGGCATGCGAAACTGCTATGACTTTGATTTTTTGCCTGACGGTCAGATCGTTACATTCGACAGTGACTGCGAGCGTGAATCCGCGCTGCCTTGGTACCGCCCAACACGTGTTTTCGTGCTGGCCCCTGGATCGGATGCTGGTTGGTGTGGCCAGACATGGAAAGACCATGACGAGTATATCACCATGCCGCAAACGATCGCTTCTTTGGGGCGAGGATCGCCGACGGGAGTGGCTGTGTACACTCACCACTCTTTTCCCTCGAAGTATCACGGAGCAGCATTCGTTCTCGATTGGACCTTTGGCCGAGTTATCGCGGTGATGCCGTCCCGTAATTTACCGGAGTCGCAACGGGTGCCTAACAGGATACCAGCCGAAGTCTTTATGCAGACCACGGGGGTAAATGGGTTTGCTCCGACCGATGTTTGCGTGGCCAGCAACGGCGACCTCTTGGTCTGCACCGGTGGACGTGGAACCAAGGGTGCGATCTATCGTGTGTCAGCATCAAACACAACAGAAGAGGAGACGACCACCCCTGAGGCCGCAGTCGCCTTGCCAATCGAGAATCCAACCAGAAATGTTTCAGTGCTCTTTGAGCGAGCATTGCGAACGCAGAGGATCGACGAGTCCAGCGCGAATTTGATTGCCAAGACTTTAGATACACCATGTCCGTGGGATTCGTGGTCCGAGGCTCTTTGGAGAAAAGATTTATTGCCCAAGCATTACGATATGCTCCTCCAAATCGTTACCGATGAGCTTCCTATTGACTGCGACGAATCCACTGCGGCATCGCTTAAACTACTAGCTGCACAGATGCTTACCAGAATCGGAGCAACGGTACCAACCAATGCGATTATTCGTGCGGTTAGTTCTCCATCGCCCAGTTCAAAACTGGCCGGCTGGTGGCTTGTGGGGCGTGGTGCAATCACCAATGTGCAACGCGATGCAATCAAGATACAAGCTTACGCCAGTGCCGCAATGATTCCCGAAACCCAAACGCGATGGGGCGATCATCTGGGTTCTGAGTTGCCGAGGCTTTGTTTAGAGGCGTTTGGGCTAAAAAAGTGGCCCATGGCGAGGATCGAACCCTTTCAAGTCGACAATACTCCCGCTGGGAATTCCCTCAGGAGGACGTGGCTCTGGGCTCTCAGCCGATCTCCAGCACCGTTGGTTTCGAAACAAGATGCCGCCAAGTTGGACATGTTCCTAGCAAAGCGATGGTTTGGCCCCGGCTTGCAGAATCTCGATACGCGACTGCTCGATTTCCTCGCCGCTTGGTTTCCAAAGAATCACGAAAGTCTCGATGAACGAGAACAGCTTGAGTTTCTGGCAGCCCTGCAATCCTCGCTGGGTGATCGCAGAGGTACATTGCCTCAACAAACCGATCCTGCCAACCCAGATGTTCTGGACGGATACAAAGGGCTCGGTATTCGACAACTGCCGGATCATGTGCGCAAGAGTTGGTGCGATTGGTTAGTGTTTATGATCGATCGGGCTCGAAAAAGCAATTCCGAGCACTTGGAAATCGAAGCCATTCGAACACTCGCCATGTTTGAGCCTGCGGACAAGAAGGTTGTTGAGACTCTTTTGAATCTATCAGGACCTAAGACTCACCCGACGTTTGACATTCATCTACTTTGTGCGTTAGCGTGCTGCTCATCACCGAGAACAGAAGAGATGAGTTCTAGAACGGCTTCGCTTTTGATCGGCGTTGTTAAGAAGCTCGAACTGTCGGGGATGCACACTGATAACCAATGGCCTAAACGGATTCAGCAATTGGTAAATGCCTTGATGGCGAGGGATAGCAAGTTGCCGAGTGCATTCGCGGTTACTCCAGGGCAAAGCTGCGCCAATGACATCGTTTTAATCAACGCGTTTCCTGTTGATACTCAAGCCAAAGTTCGAGAACGACTCAAGCAGGAATTACTTCAGACGGAACCAAATTCTTGGTCCAATGCGATTGTGCGTTACGCGTTGCAGTCACAGCCACTGACACCCGAGACATTGGATTCGTTAAGAAGAGCGGTCGATGTGCCTCAACTACGCCGAGTCGCTATCGAGTTGCTTTCGAATTATCCCAACGCAAAAGACTACGAAACCTATCTCGAAACGTTGCGAGGTTCAGACCGAACGGTTTGGGGAATCGGTTGGAGAGGGTTGCAGTCGCTGCCCGTAACGCTCGCGGATGAAGAATGGCCCGTGATGGCAAAGCTTGTTTCAGAAACATGCAACTCCTCATGCTCGCTGCCTCAGGATGCGGTGTTAGTACGCGCCAGATCGGCGGCCAAGCAATTGGGTATTGCCAATGCTCCTGCCTCCAATAATTGGAATGAGTGGGAGCCTTTCTTTAGAGAGCACTTGGCAGAAGAACTTTTCTCGCAGCTTACGCAACCTAAAGCCAAGCTCGATTGGGCAGCGAGAATGCGGCAAGCAGAACGACTGCAAGCTGATCTCGAAGCTGGCAAAACCCTCTATGATCAAAAGTGTGCGAGCTGTCACGGAGCACAGACGGCGCTCGGACCGAGTCTCGCGGGGGTTGCGAAACGGTTTTCCAGAATGGATTTGGGGACAGCTATTTTTGAACCGAGCCGGGACGTATCTGATCGGTATCGTGCCGTACGCATTTTGACAGTTGACGGTGAAGTTTACACGGGGCTCGTGGTTTATTCCGCTGCAGATGGCACAACCATCTCGACGGCGACAGGGCAGATCATACGGGTCAATAAGGACGATCTCGAAGAGCTTGCATACTCTACTGAATCGATCATGCCGAGCGGTCTTCTCGATGACAACAACGACCAAGAGTTGGCCAATCTCATGGCCTATCTATCATCGCTGTAAATCAGCCCGCAACACCAGCCCGCTGCGCGAGCAAAGGGGTCGCATGCCAGTTAACGTTCCCGAAGCATTAGCCACCCGAACGCCAATCCCCCTAGGCACCAATCGCATGCGAAGGTTTTCGAACCACCGGTTCGCGCGATTTAGGCTTGAATTGGAACAGGGCCATCCCTCATCTTGCGCTTTAGATCTCCCATGACGATGCGTAGTCGTCGCAAAATTCGGCTGCGAGCTTGGCGGACCGCAGCCGGAGTCATGCTTAAACGTTGCGATACCAATTCAGTCGATTGCCCCTCAATCACCGATTGCCAGAACGCTTGCCAATGTGAGTCTTGGAATTCATTGCGGACCAAGTTCGTCGCCCGCAACAGCGCGCCGTTGATCATCTCAGAGGTACTCGGCTCCGATGGCTCTTCGATCGAGGTATCTCGAATCTGCGCTAACGCATTCGCTGCCGTGCTGCCACCTGCCGCTTGCGCTTCATGAACATGTCCAGCTCATCCGATTGGCAACCCAACCGTCTACCCCACGCTTGGATGAGTGGCGAATAAATATGCACCAATTGCTCCCAGGCCGTGGAGGAACGCGAACGTGCATCTTGGATTAAACTGTAGCGGGTCGCGTTGGAAGAAGTCATAGAAAAACGGCCTGGGAAAAATTCTGTCACACACCGACCGTCCTAGTATAGTGTAAAAAGTTTCACTTCCTGCAGACCAAGGTAATTCCGTGACAAATCAAATGAGCATCACCACAGAATGCTGCAACGAAGACACCCTTCGAGAGTACTGGAACGGACGTATCTCCGACGAGCGAATGGAA
>JALOQS010000059.1 GCA_025459355.1 Pirellula sp. | reverse complement strand
GCAACTCCTGCATCACTGAATCCATTGCCCCAAGGCGAGCCGATCAACAGACTGGCCTTGGCGAAGTGGTTGGTCAGCCCCGAGAATCCATTAACGGCACGTGTTGCTGTCAATCGAGTCTGGGCTCAACTATTCGGTGTAGGCATCATTGTCACAGAAGAGGATTTTGGTAGTTCTGGTATGGCTCCATCAAATCAACCATTGCTGGATTATCTTGCGTTGCGTTATCAAAACAAACACGGATATAGAACTAAGCCGCTCGTGCGCGAGCTAGTGCTATCTCGCGCCTATCGGCAGTCCTCCGTGATTCGGCCAGAACTCACCGAGAGCGATGCCGAGAATCGATTGGTAGCTCGTGGACCTCGCCAAAGATTGACGGCCGAAATGGTGCGGGACATGGGGTTATTGTGCTCAGGATTGCTCACGGACAAGCAGGGAGGGCCACCAGTTCGCCCACCGATTCCCGAGGGTGTTTGGCAACCTTTTGTGGGATGGGATAAATGGGACTCGCCGGCCGCTGGTCAGCCAGACCGATATCGTCGATCCATCTATACCTATACCAAACGAAGCATACCGTATCCTATGTTTGCAACCTTTGATGCACCATCGCGCGAACAGTGTTCGCCGCGTCGATTGCGATCCAATACTCCCTTGCAGGCATTGATGACACTGAATGATCAGAGCTTCATCGAATGCACGAATGCCTTAGCAAAAAGAATGGCAGATTCGTCGATGAATACGAAAGAGCAGATTCGATTCGGCTTCATACTGGTTACAACCCGAGACCCCAGCGAAGAAGAACTCAACGAACTTCAGTCGCTCCTGGAAAAATTTTCTGCATCCGGCGATTCACCTACCGGTTTGCAAGCGGTTGCACGAGTGCTGCTGAATCTTGACGAAGCACTTACAAAGTAAACAAAGAATCCAAAGACCGATACAAGCAGGCACAACCAATGGCGGGCTCAAATTCACTTATCACGGTTTCAGAAGAGATCTATCTGCGTCAGCTTCAAAACTCGACGCGACGACAGTTCTTGCATAACTGCACGACAGGCCTCGGTGGGCTCTGGCTGGCAAACCAACTCGCGACAAGATCTCAGGCTTCAGAGGATTTTCGACCAGTTCACACGGACGAGAATCCAATGAGCCCGCTTGCCCCGCCACTCCCGGCCAAAGCAAAGCGAGTTATTTATCTGCACATGCTTGGTGCTCCTAGCCAGTTGGAGTTATTCGACTTCAAACCGGAACTGAAGAAGCTGGATGGAAAGCCCTGTCCGCAATCTGTACTGGACGGGAGGCGATTCGCGTTTATTCAAGGCACACCTCAAATGCTGGGGCCTCAGTATCAATTCGGGCAGCATGGACAATCAGGTGCTTGGGTCTCCGATCGTTTACCACATCTCGCTAAGCATGTCGACGATCTTTGTTTTATCAAGACGATGCAAACCGATCAATTCAATCATGGACCAGCCGAGTTGATGGTTCACACAGGCCAGGCTCGTATGGGGTACCCATCCATCGGATCATGGGTGACCTGGGGACTGGGCAGCGAGAACGAAGACTTGCCAGGTTTCATTGTTCTAATCTCAGGCGGGAGCTTACCTCGCGTTGGCAAAGCACTGTGGGGCAGCGGCTTCTTGCCATCGGTTTACCAGGGAGTTCAGTGTCGATCCAAAGGGTCACCAGTTTTGAATATTGAGAATCCGGACGGTTGGACTCGCGATCAACGCCGTGACGAGCTTGACACTTTACGGAGGCTCAATGAAAGATCTCACGAAGTCTTTGGCGACCCAGAAACGCTGACTCGCATCGCCCAATACGAAATGGCATTTCGGATGCAAACAGCCGCGCCGGCTGCGATGGATATTTCGAAAGAGCCATCGCACATCCATGAAATGTATGGCTCTCGTCCAGGTGAAGAATCGTTCGCCAATAATTGCCTGCTTGCGAGACGACTTGCCGAGCAAGGTGTACGATTCATTCAGTTGTTCGACTGGGGCTGGGACTCACATGGCGCCGACAAGACCGAGGCGTTGAACGCTGGCTTCAAGGATAAATGCCAACAGGTCGATCAGCCGATTGCAGCCTTGCTGGCGGATCTCAAACAGCGCGATATGTTGAAAGATACCCTAGTGATTTGGAGTGGTGAATTTGGGCGGACGCCGATGCAGGAAAATCGTGGCGGTCAGAAAATGACTTACATCGGCCGTGATCATAATCCTGATGCATTCACTTTGTGGATGGCAGGTGGCGGCGTCAAGCCAGGGATCACTTACGGTGAAACCGACGATATAGGTTACACCGCAGCCAAGAATCCTGTGCATCTGCGAGACTTTCATGCAACGATTCAACGCTTACTCGGTTTTGACCCACAGAAGACGATCTATCCATTCCAAGGTCTCAACCAAAAGCTGACAGGTGTCCTGCCCGCGCGCGTGATCGAGGAGATCTTTGCCTAGCTATCTAGATTGATAGATAGTCATTTATTGGTTAGCCATTGGGGTACCAATCGTGGCTGCATACTTTTGAAGTTGTTCGCGTGATTGGGCATCTAAGCCTTGAGGATTGACCACCTGAATGTCCCGTCTTCGCTCGATCTTTGACATTTTTATGAAAAAATTCAGAAATCATTTCGTTAAAATGCACGAAATCTATCGACGGTGTTACATCGACTAAAGCGACATTGTCTTGGCCAAGTCCGCTGCACGTGACAATTTCCCGTGATTCGAAGATAATGAAGGCCGCAGAAGACGAACTCGCATCCGAGTTTTATATCGAATACCAGCGAGAAGTCTACCGATGGGCCGCGCAAAGAGTTCGGTCCGAAGTTGATCCTAAGACATGGGAAGCATTCCATCTGACACATGTTGACGGAGTAACTGCTGCTTGCGATTGTCCAAAGAGACTCTCGATACATTTGCTTCGAAGAACGAGTATCGCTTGCTATTTGTCGCGGCCAATGAAGGAGTCTATATCTCGAATTCGTCAAACCTATCCTTCAATCAAATCGCAATCTTTCGAGGTAAACTCGTAGTTTTGACCATGTCCATCGAGGTGCGATCGTTCTGGCGGCAACAAGCCTGCCTTCCTGAAACGCGAATGAACTCTTAAGCTGAGCAGAATCTTCCCGTTCACAAACTCGATCAATTGCCGATGGGGCCTCACCAACGATGGAGCTACAAATGATTCCGTTGAAGATAATCGCCTTTTCTTCCACGGTGTCAAAGAAATCTAACCAATCAACCAATCGGTGTGGTAGCTCCTGCTTCCACACACACCCACCAAATTGTTGAATCGCAAGCATCAACTCAATTGCCAAAGATAACTGTTCTATTTTCATCGATTGAGCGAACACCCTTGAGAGTACTGGATCCCGCAACAGATTAAGAATTGGGTCTAGTGGAATAGCTTCCAGCCACACTGCGGATTTCATTCGATTGAGCCAAAGTGATTGGTCAAACGCATTGAGAGTATCGAATGCGGAAAGTAAATCTCGCAATGAATTGCTGTTGGTTACTTTTTCGAAATCGGATCGTAGCCGGGACAATACAGCGAGTGTCTCGTCGTTTGGGTTGAGAACCTGCTCCCATTGCTCGTAAGTGGTCTGAATGTCCAAAATGTAGTTTCCGAACAATAAACTACCTCTTTGCGGAGCTCCAACGGACTGGTGCACGGTATTCACGAATATCCACTGGTCGACACGATTTCTTGCCCGTTCGGTCAAGAGTGGGTAAATCGACCCGAATTCAAGCCGAAAGCTTCCAATCAAAGATGCGAAGAACGGACCACCATGTTGTATCATACTCGTGTTAGCATGATAAACAGAACGGGATGCGCCTCCACGGATGAGTTGATTGATTTCGAAACTAAAGTGCACAAGTGGTTCGAGGTTTCGTTCCAGAACGAACTGTATCTTTGACTCCGGATTCTCCGCCTGCTCTATGTCGTCGCATACCACTTTTGCGAGTCGCCCTGCCATCCACCATGCCAAGCTAGCGGAATTGTCATCTCCCAATTCTGGTCCATAAAGCGGAATCCAAGCGAGGAAGTGGTCAGCTAGGCGATTCATGCAATTCCAAAAACGCCCACGACGCGTCGATAGGTCGGTGCTTCGTGACAAGCAAATGAAATCGGATAGTTGCTTGGCCGTTCTAGTCTGTTGGCTGTGGTTTAACTTAGCCCATTGTTTAACCAGTGCCGCACATCCATGGTACGCACAAAGGTAGTTGTCATTCTCTGCAAGCTGGAAGAGCTCATCTGTGTCGAGGTTGAATGCAGCCTGCTTGGCGACGTCGATAAGTGACCATTCATCGACCAACGGCAAATGGCCCAAATGATTTAAGTATGACTCTGCAATTCCATTCTTTATTGCTTCCTGGGTTATGCAAGGTAGAACGCGATCTTTCATCGCTTTTCGATCTGTGCACGCGTGAAATGAGGATGTGGGAAGAGCATAGGCTGGGTGGAGTTGAGGCCGAACGCATCGATTCCAAAATCGATAAATCAAGTCTTGATTTTTGGTAATTAAAACTTGTCGAAATCCTGCAAGATTGAACTGCCAATCATTTTCAATTAGCTCCATTAGGTGTTCGGCTGCTGGATACCAGTTAACAGCCCGCTTTTGGGCAATCTTCTTGGAATGGTCACTTACAGCCTTCTTCAATCTCTCTGACATGCATCCTTCGGAACGTGTAGCCGTTTGACTGAGATAACTAACAACAGCTTCTCTTGCTTTCGAATTCGGATAAATCAGCAAATCTGATCCTTCAAACACGGTTGCCCCCCCCTCCTCAGGTAGGCGATGAAAAACGAGCGGACCAGGAGGCGCAGTCTTGATAGCATTTTCGTCTTCAAAATTCTTCAATACCTTCAGGATGTGCTCTGGAATCCCTTGTTCACCGGGGTTTTTGCGAAGTGACTTTGATGCCTCCAATAGCGCGGCTCCACGAGCATCAAGCTGATAGTTACCGTCACGACAGAACGGCGACAATGCATGTTTCGCGATGCTACGACGAAATGCCTGTTGAGTGGCACTCCATTTCTCGTTTAAAAGAGCGGTTCCTTCCCCATCATCATCTGTTTCGATCAATTGAAAGACTGTTCCATAAAGTTCGGATGGTGACAATCGCAGTGTATCCTCAAGAACGCTCATCAATTTTGCGGAACGGGTTGTGTTCGGATTTGCCCCTCTTGCCGATAGGAGGTGAATCAGGACTAATTTTGCTTGATTCTCAGACATGCGAATTTGCAAATCAGGTAGAACACAAACAGGAGTTGTAGGAAGCAAACTATCGATAGCCCAACGAGTCAACGACTCCGCTAGCTCGTCGTTGAAGGAATCGTCGTTCCAGAGTTCGTTGATGAACCTCGCAACCGTCCTAGTCCAATAAGAAAACAGTTCCAAAGCCATCGATACTCGCGGAGTAACGTTTTCGTCGCCACCAAATAGCCCGGCATCTAGCATGCAATCCTGAATATACTTGGCAATCCTCTTGAGTTGAAAACCCGGCATCTGACCAGATTCGACAGTTAACTTTGCTGCATGCAGTAGCAGTTGGTGGTCAATCCTTAGAAATCGATAACGCCAATTGATTAGCTGAAGAGAGTGTTGAAGCCGTTCGTCCAGTGAAAGCGAATCGCCGTTTCCGAGTGAAGACAGCAATTCAAGCGTGCTAAATGCTACACAATCCCTGCCATCGGACTCATTTTGAGCAATAGTGAGTAAAACCCTATCGTCAGCCAATATAGGTAGCCGGCGTTCTTTTGCTAGTTCATACGAAACTAGGCTTAAGCTAAAACTATCGTCAAATTCTTCCTTCGCTTCACTTTCAGAGTTATTTGATGCTGTTTTGCGAACAAGGCCGTAGTATTGAAATCTGTTGTTGTCTCGAATGATTCGCCATAAATCGCGACTTTCTCGAGCCGTCTTAGTTTGTTGTTCAAAAGCAAACTGTTCTTGTTCCAGCTCCCGAGCGGCTGCCTCCGTTAGAGTCACTCGACATTGCTCCATCAAAGATTCTAGCAGTCCAGCAGATTCAAGGGTTTGTAGGGCGAATAGCGTGAATTGGCACCGATTCGAGATCAATATGCTCTCAATCCCTTCGCGTCCACTTGCCATAAAACTCTGGCCCACCGCTAGTTGCTTATAACGATGGTTTGAGATGTGCCCTCTCCGTTTGAGCCAAAGGGCTACGTCTCCAACAGAATAAGAAGTTGGGTCAGCTTCGGTTTGGAAATCGATGACTTCGACTTCGCCGGCTTCGTTACTTGGACGACGAAGTTGACCGCGAACCATCATGGCGAACAGTCGATGCGATTGCTCAATTCTCGATAGTTGATGTGGTTGAAGTCTCTTTGCATCAAATTGCTCAATCTCGCGGTAGGCTGAAGGTAGATATATAGTTCCAAAGTACTCAGCGGCTTTTTCGAGCAGCCCCAACTTGTAAAGCGTAATAAGAGCGCTGATATCGGCAACGACCTCACATCCAGCAATTCCAGGTTCGATCGGCTCAAGCTGGCGTTCATCAGGTTTAGCCAACTTTGAGAAGAATGCGTTGGAAGCATAGGTGCAAAAGCTCGCGCGGCCTGAAAGCGTTTCCCACGGTATCAGCTTCTGAGTTCGATAGGTCCAGGCCAACAGAATTGGCGTATGAGTTTGAAACGCGTGCATCGTCCAAGGTGCTTGACCTCGAACAGCCATTTCCTCGATTTGTTCAAAAAACTGGCGGCGTCCTCTGAAAAAATCGACGATTTGCTCGAGGTTTTTCGCTTGTAAAGTCTTTTCTTGTTCCGGCTTTCCATCCTCGATCACACTGATTTGGCACATGGCTTTATGCGCTGCAAGCTCATGGGCAGTCAAGTATCCCAAGTGCATGTACTTGTGTAGGAACTCAAGTTTATTCCAAAATCGGTTTCGGACTGATTCCAAATCAAGCAGAGCGAAAGCATCTTCGGATCGTGCTTGCGTTTCAAGCAAGTCAGCGTGCAACAGAAATCCCTCGATGAACTCGGGGTGGTCACGTTCTAAGTCTTCGAGCAACGCGATCGCCTGATCGATTTCGTTCAGATTGCGCAAACAGATAGCCGCATTCTTTGCGAGTTCCGGTTCCTTGGGGCTCTCCTCGTACAATTTCTTGTAGAGCTGTGCCGCTCGAAAGAGACCGTCGTCGGTACCGCTTTCCCAGAAAATTTCTGCCAGAATTCGTTCTGCACTCTTCCGTTCATTCGGAAATCGTGAAAGCCTTTCGAGAATTGAAATCGCGAATTCCAAATCTTTAGGCTCGATCTTCAACGCGAGGGTAACAGCGCGCCGCAAAACATCGGGGGCACTTGTGATCTCGCAAAGCTTCTTCAGATGAGAAAGTGCGGGTTTTAGCTCACCCTTTCGCTGCAACACGGTTGCTAGAAGACTAAGCCAGTCTGGATCATCGGGGGCAGGGCGTTCATTCAAAAGTCGCTCTGCGTCATGCAAGTCTCCTCGGTCCGTTGCCGAGATTGCTTCTGCCATACGAAGAAAGTAGTGATCTGCACCAGCTACTTCTGCAAGAAGGGAAAATGACTTGTTTCGTAACTCTCCAGGTTCGAGCTTATAAAGAGCTAAAAGAACAGAGGCCAATCGGGATTTTTGGTCAAGATTGAGCTCCGCTTTCAACAGTGATTCAACTTCTGTAAGTGCCGCCACTGGGTCGTCAAGGTAGAAAGTAATGAGTTCACAGATGGATAGCGAAACTTCAACAGAATTCGGCCAATCCTTCTTCAATCGACTAACGATGTCAACATCCGCCTTCAAAAACCCTGCGTGAATCGGTCGCGATACTCGCCTAGATATCGGATTCGCCGATGCCAACAACATCGCAATTCGCGAAGCCAATTCATTATCTTCGGTCATATGAGCGGCGTTAAATGCAATTTCAAGCGATCGAAGCTCAATGCCGTTCGATACTCTTCCTGCCCCGAACACCTTAGTGACAATTGGACTCAATATATTCCTTATTTCCGTCAGTTGCTTTCTTTCCGCATCCGTAACGAGATCAACTCTAGTGCGGCCTTCGGAGAATTTTTGCCTCAAATACTCGTCAGCAACGAGCATCAGGCATCCAAAGTAGCGAATGGTGACTAGGTTTGGATTGTCGGAACCTTTGATATTACCGTTTCGCATCGATTCGCAGATTCCGATCGCATCCGATAGTCGTCCATGTCGAACGTAAATGGCAGCGGCAATACCCGCCCATCGAGCGTTCAGCTCCCGATGATGGACAAGTTCGAACGCTTCCTCAATTTGAGCGCGCAGAAAAAGCAAACGAATTCGACTAGCGAAGGCTACCGGATGATCTATTTCCTTGAGGTCATCCAAAGACTTGCTATCGTCTCCTCGAATATGGTCCACGATAAGTCTTGTCGCGATCGTCAGCGCGTCCAATTCGGCATCATGAATTGACTCTTTGTCAGCGAGATCGAGTAAGTTTAAAGCATCATCAAGCCCTTGGTTGGGTATTCGTTTGTCGTCTAAATCCAGAAGTAATGCATTTGCCAACCTTACAAGAAGCTTTCTGCGCTGCTTGGGGTGCGCTCTTAATGCTCCACTACCCAACCATTCCTGCCCTCTCTGGTATTCAATTGCATTCTGTATCGAATTCCAGGCAAGGCTCGATTCTTCTAGTCTTTCAGAAATCTCATCGCAGATTTGACTCGCTTGATCTGCGACCAATTGAGTCGCAGTGGATGTCGACTGGCTGATAGTACTTTCTTTCCTGATGTCTGCTCCTTGGAAGTCCTTTGCAAGTCGGAATAAACTTGCACCAATACTCGATTCAGAATCGAATTTCCCTTGATCAATATCCAAATTCAAATCGGCTGTTGAAATCGGCACGTCGTCGGCACTCAATTCGAAAAACCGGATCTTCACGTTCTCTAAAGGCCAAGTCGCATGAGTCGAATAAACGGCGTTCGATTGCAATTCTGAAGGAATCTTGTTTTTAGCTTTAGAAGGACTGGATATTGTTCGGAGATCGGCCTTAGGATCGGCGGGCTTGCTGATTATGGGATCGGATATTCCAGAAAATTTTCTGGCGTACCATTCACCAATCGCTCTGTTGGAAGCAATTTTCCAAATCAACATAACATCCGAGGAGAGGCTCTCAAGTAATCCGGACCTGTTTCCACTCCAGGCCTTTATCTGCTCTTCTGCCAGCTTTAGGAACTGATTGGCATCCTGTGAGTAAGTCGAATCGCTTTTTGGCTCACAAGAATTGTTAACTTCTACGCGAAGATGGTTGTCGTCTGCTTTCTGGTAAGGACCAAGGTTCTGTCTGTAGAATGACTGAAGGAAGTCAGCTACTGATGCGATACGCCGTTTTGATTCGCCACCCACTTGGAATGTGAGCCAAACATCGAAGAATCCGTCGCGTATGCAATAGGAACGAGACCGTTTGTCGTCTGGGTTGACTGCAAATGTCACCAGCCTCGCATCTGCAAGTCGCTTGAGCAACGCTGAAGTTTGGCGTTCGGATAGTCCGAGTTTCAATGCAATGTTGGCTGGGGTCCTCGGTGTAGCATCGCGCATTGAAGCGAGAGTCTCCAGCAGGGCGCGTTCTTGAGGTGCCATTTCAGCTAGGCTCGCTTGATATATCGGCGATATTCTGTCGACCAACCTCAGCAGGATTTCTCTTGCCGATTCGATTCCTTCCCGGACGATTAGCTCACACGTCATCACCATGAGTCGTGGATTCCCGCCCGTCATGTCGTGCAATGCCATCACACAATGTGACAAGTCTTTTACTGTATTGGTGTTACTCCCGTCGATTGCTCTTGTTCTATCAAGCAGCGTTATGGACTGCTCCTTGTCGAAGGGCTGTAGTGTTTGCGTGTCAAAGAAATCGTAAAAAGGTTGCGCGACATCGGTCACTGCATCGAAGTGCATCGGTGCAGTTGCTACCAATAGACAGCCATTTTTATCCATGAAGAATTTACGAATAGCACCGATTTGCTGATCTTGACGTATCTGTTTTGAAAACAGCTCGTTGAGGTTCTCGATCATCACAACGATCGTCCGCTTCATTGCTTCGTTTGTGCGACGGAGTGCCGGGACAACCGAATCAACGACTTCGCTTGAATCTTGAACTTGAGCTATCCTCGCGGATAGATCTTTCCACTGCGGTTCATCGGTGAGATTCGTAGCAAGTATGGAAACAAGCTGTTTCAACAAATCTGCAAATGAAAGTGTTCGAACAGATTCCTCGGGAAATCGAGCCACGACGATTCTCTTTGCCAATCGAGGATCAGCCGCAATTCGGTCTTCTATGACTGCCAATAGGTGAGATTTACCGATTCCCCGTGGACCCAAGAAGAGAAAATGATGTTTCGACTTTCGATCTATCGCACTTCGCAGGTGATCAAGCGTATCAAGCAATATGGCTTCACGACCAACGGTTAATTGTTCGCGTCGGAACCGAGACGACATGCTTGGGCGGTATAGGCCAATTCGAGAATCACTTGAACGATTACGCATAGTATTTCTTCCACCATGCTTTCATCAGTCCACTTGCGAAATCATAGCTCTCGTCATCGATCTCGACGATGTAAAAATCATTTTCAAGGTCGCGCATCAGTTGATTGAATTGGCGACGCTTGTCTGGTTCACTCGATTTCCAGCCTTGCGCGTCGAGGTGCCCAAAGAACTCGCTCAAGAGCGCTCGTCGAGAGAGTCCACGCGAAGAACTCTGACTTAGTTGCCCAAGAATGCTATATGCAGCGGACTGCTTTGGTTGTTTGTAGTGGAGCTTGATTCGAGAATGGTAGTGCTGCAGTTTGTCTTGCGCAGCTTGGCTACTAATCATCGCATCGAAAATGGCGTTTACATCTTTCGCGGAAATCTTCCTTGGGTTAGAGCGCCAGGAGCGATAGATATCTTGCGTCGCGAGTTGCAGGAACAGGGGTATGGGACGCCCTAGCCGTTTTGCAACTGTCGCAGAAACGTCTGAATCATGTGGAACCTCGCGTGCTCCGAGCATTTGCGTAACGAACTCGATGACTTGATCACGTGTTAGTGCAGGTAGAGTCTCGATCGCAATATCGTTAATCGCTGCAACCTCACCGAGTTCATCGAGTGTGGAGGTTAGGTTTACAGAGCCGCCAATCAGCCATCGAACACGATCTTGCGATGGGACAGGATTCTGGCGCTGCACTCGAAACCAAGCTAGAAAGTCGCGCACAATCGTCTCGTCGCGGTCTCGCATTTCGAGAATCAAGTCTGGAAGTTCGTCAATGATCAATAAGACTGGACGCTGGGATTTTCGAATTGCAGCGAGAAGCGATTCGCCATGTTGCTTCCAGTTCCTTTCCCAATCAGGATCTGAGTTTCGTAACGCGATCTTGAATCCCCCCGCGCTTACTGAGTCGACGTTCTTACGAACGAACTCAATCGCGTTCTTGAGCATTCCAAAACCGCTAATCGCCAGTTGTTTCGTCAGTTCCTGATTTAGCTCGAAGAAGTTCTCTAAGATCGTCTGGAAGAGCTGAGCCGGATGCGATAGATCTTGGACGTTCTGGTACACCACCAAATACCCGTCGCGTGGGTTGCTAGCGAGGTGGTTCATGACACTGGTTTTTCCGGTACGACGAGGGGCGGAAATCAAAACATGCTGCCGCCGCAGCTTTTCCCATATCTGGTCAATGAAGGGATCCCGAAACCAAAGATCCAACGGTTCAACCGGTTCTCCCGTGTAAAACTCCGCTCTTTTCATAACACACCATGATTTAGGCAACAAAAACGATGTACAACACTATTGTTGCTCTATTTCGGAGAAAGTAAAGTGGCTTCGTGTTGCAGAATGGGATAGAAAAATGGACCACGGTCGGGCTTTAAGGAGGTGCTGATGCCGTCGAATCGAGGCGGGGACACGGTCTCAGCAGCATCAAAATGCCATAGAAACTGCGCGAACAACGCAAGTAAAGATGATTGCCTACACTAGCATTCTTCAGTGAGAACAATTCCCTATGGGCTAGCTTTTCCAGCTTCGATCAAATCCGCGTTTTTATTTAGGTGCTCGATGGAATTGGCATCCAGAGTTTGGGAATTGGCCGTCAGATCAGCGCGGACTTGGGCGAGGGCACGTTTGGACTCTGCGTGATTCCCTTGACGCATCAGGCAATTCGCGATGAACAGCCGTGTTTGGAGGACTTGGGCATGCAGTTCGGGATAGCTTTCGCGAATTCGCTCGCTTTCACGAAAGTGACCTATGGCCAAGTCCGGCCGTTGCATGTCCATTAGGCAGAGACCTAAACTATCTTCCGCGTCGGCAACTAAGGGAAGATGCTGGTCGATGGCTCGCATTTCTTCGCAGACGATTTCCAGATAGGTCTTTTTTGCCTCGACAGTAAATTGGTAGGTCGGGCGCTCAAGAGTTGGCTGCGACGCAACAGGTGCTGACTCGCCTGCTTGAGCTTCTGGTTGTCCAGCTTCGACACTCGCGCCAGCAGGTGCTGGACTTGCGAAGACCTCAACCGGCATCGTTTCGCTGGTTTCGTACATGGCCGAAGCAGAGCTTAACAAATGGCCCATATCTTTCTTGGAAACGTCGGAAAGAACCTTCACCAGCCACTTCGACTCTTGCTCAGCTGTGATGCGTTCAACGGCTTGCAACATGTTCGAATCGAAGAAGGTAGTGAGTATCTCTGGATTCAGGAATTCCTTATCTTTCGGGGCTGGAATCGAATTAAGCTTAGGGTTTGCCTCGACCAACATAGCCCAATGCTCGACGCAAAACCTCATTAGCGACCGGTCTAGGACAGCCGTCCCCAGATACGACTGAGCGAGTAGCAGTGCTTTTCTTTCTGCGACTACGGCGCGATCACGCTCCGTTTTCAACTCCGATTGCATATACAGTACCGCTTGCAAGCGTTCGTTCGCGACGAGCCCGGACCGAATCGCAATGGTCGAGGCGGCTAAGACCATCAAGCCGGCTAGCGAAGCGATCGATGTGATGACGCGATGTCGCTTGACGAGTTTCTTGAGTTGATAGAAAACGCTTGGTGGAGCCGCTTCGATGGGAAGACCACTCACAAACCGTTCCAGATCTCGCTTGAGTTCCGAAACACTTTGGTATCGATCGTTGGGATCACGCGCCAGGGACTTCATCACAATACAATCGACGTCACCTCGCAGGAATCTCTCCGGCCTGCCTTCGTCGGTTAAAGTCGCCCGACCAGAGGACGGATTAGTAGTGGGGATGTTATCGGTGGGCGGGTTAGCGGACCTGCGCCTAGCGACTCGTTGCGACGGCATTTCCATTTTCGAGTCACGAAAAAGCTGTCGCAACCGAGATAATCCGACCTCGGAATTGATGCCTGACAACGGAGTTTCGCCCGTAAGCAATTCGTAAAGCAGTACGCCCAAGGAATAAACGTCAGTCCGAGTGTCGACCCCTTCGGCAGTGGACAATGCCTGTTCGGGGCTCATGTACTCTGGTGTTCCAATCATTTCGCCATGAAGTGTGAAATGATCACCATGCCCCATGGAATCATTGACCACTTTTGCGATCCCAAAATCAATGACCTTGGGCATGGGACCATTGTCACTCTGCGCAACAAGTATGTTCGAAGGCTTGATGTCTCGATGGATGATCCCACGTTGGTGCGCGTGCTGGATGGCGCTGCACACGTGAATCATCAACCGGATACAATCCAAGGGTTGCAACTGATGCGTGCGACAGAACTCCGTGATCGCAATACCTTTGACCAGCTCCATGACAAAGTAAGGGCGGCCGGAATCGGCCAATCCGGCATCGAGTATTCGAGTGATGCAGGGATGTTCCATGCCAGCCAGGGCCTGACGTTCTAATTCGAATCGGGCTAGAACTTTGTGCGAATCCATGCCAGGCTTGAGCAACTTTACTGCGACCCGGCGACGAATAGGGGCGAATTGTTCTGCTTGATAGACCAGTCCCATGCCCCCCTCGCCCAGCAGTTGCATCACGCGATATGGGCCAATGTTTTCTCCGATGGATACCGTCTCTTCCGAGATCAACTCGTTGCAAACTTCATCTGGCATATCCAAGATGAAAGTTGTCTTGACGTTCGCTAATTTGCGATGTGATCCCAGTAATCGCAAAACACGATCGCGTTGGCCATCGTCGTCAGCGCACGTCGCGAGGACATAGTGATTCTGTTCCTCCACACCCGTGAGACTCAATGCCGATGTAAAGACCTCTTCGTCTGTCCTTTTCTGCTCGTTAATCATGTGAGCCCTTTTCTGCCATTTTTTGATGCAGCCACGCGCGGGCATACACCCAATAGCGTTCCACGGTGGCCACTGACAGTTGCGTTGTTTCGGCGATCTCGTTGGTCGTCAAGCCTGCAAAGAACTTCAGCTTGACGATCTGAGCTTTGACGGAGTCCACTTTCTCAAATTCATCCAGTGCAGAATGCAGATCCAAGACATCATCTTCGATCGGATTGGTCAGCTGAGATGCCTCATTGAGCTCCCACCGTTTGGCATTCGGTCCGCCTCGTTTCAGGCGTTTCTTGAAGCGAGCCTTCTCAATCAAGATCCTTCGCATGGCCTCGGCTGCTGCGCCGAAGAAATGCCGCCGATTCTCCCAGCTTTCTCCTGCCTTGGCTTGGTCGCTCAGCGAATCAAGTAAACGCAGCCAAACCTCGTGTACCAACGCCGTCGCTTGCAGTGTTTGCCCAGGTACTTCCGATCGCAGTTTTTTGGCAGCCATTCGCCTCAGTTCGTCATACACCAACCCGAGCAAGCGATTGGAAACTTCGGCCGAGAATGGACTTTTTCCAATCTCGCCGAGAATGCTTGTCAAGTTGTCCATTCGTTATATGCCAGCCAGAACTTGTTTGATTACGCGACTTTTAGTGACGAAGTAACCAATCTAAATTCTCTTTTGGCTAGGACATAGTCGAAAAGTGGAAACCAATCAAAAAAGTGGAAACGATGCTGGTTCTATCGATTCGTTGGCCTCGCTATTTCTGGGGCGGAGTCGACTCCGGAAAATCCCCAGCCAACACGCTGACCACTTCGAGCGATAGCAGTTTCTGAGCGGCAGCGTTCACTTGTTCGACAGTTAGTCCACGGAAGCGATCAATTCGATCCGCTAAAAACTGTAAATCAACACCACGACGAGCGTATCTCTGCAAGAGGTCACAGAGGCTGGCATCCTCCGATAGGAAGGCTTCGATGCCCTTCTCGTAAGAGATGATACTCGCGCGTAGCTCTTCTTCAGTGAATCCATCACTTTTCACCTTGGTCAATACCTCATTGGTTGCCGAAAGCAGAGCGGCTTTGTTTTCGGGATTCATAACGGCGAAAAGCATGAATTGCCCAGCCGCATCAAACTCGGCTGTCTGAAACTGGCAACCGATTTGATAGGAGAGCCCCTTCTCTTCGCGTACTCCCTGGGCGAGCCGACTATCCAGTGAGCCACCTCCCAAAATATCCGCAGCGATTGTGAGCGCTTCGAAGTCTTCGTCTTTGAAGTGGGCTTTCAAATTAGCGCCACGCATGTACACCGCGCTGGCTTGGTCACGAACCTTGATTTCAATGGTCTCGCCTTTAACAGGGAACGACTTGTTCTCCAAACGTACGAACTTGGCCTCTGGATTCCAATTCTCCAAAATGTCATTAAGCTTCCTCATCGCTTTGTTCTTATCGAACTTGCCCACTACGGTCACATGACCTCGACTACCCGAAAGCAGACCATAACATGCTTTTACAGATTCGATCTTTGCTTTGCGAAGTTCGGTGAACATCTCTTGAAAGGTTGGGACGTACTGATGATCACTTTTCTCGACGGGACTAAGAGCTCGCCCCAACGCTAGCTGGGCTAGCATATCAGGACTATTCCTCTCCTGGGACAAATCACTCAGTTGACTCGATTTGAGCTGCGAGAACTCATCTTCCGAGAATTGCGGTTTGCGAAGAATCTCGTGCAAGAGGTCTAGTGTTTCGATTAAGAATTCCTCTCTGCCTTCTAGCGAAACCACAAGTTGACCGGGCTCGCTTGACAACTGGATTTGCGACTTGTATTTGGTTTGCAGTTGGGCGATTTGTTCGCGGGTATACTTCTCGGTGCCCAGCATCATGCAAGGCCCCAACAGAGATGCCGCTGAAATCGCTTCTCGCGTGCTGAAATCGGCGGGTGTTCCGAAGTCCAGCGTCAACTGCAGGTGAAACACGTTTCCACGAGTCTGCTTGGGCAAGAATGAAAACGTGACCCCTGAATCAAGCTTGCCTTCACTTAGTCGTTTTTGAATCTCCAGCGGTCGAGGCTCGAAAGCGTCATCGATGGTCACAGCCGATTTGCTGCTCTTGTAATCGTTAACAATCTTCTTGACATCCGGCCGCGAAGGAATCGTCGATCTCTTCGGTTGGTCGGTTGGTATGTA
>JALOQS010000297.1 GCA_025459355.1 Pirellula sp. | reverse complement strand
GATGGGCGATGTCATGCGTGATTTTTTCTTGAGGGATATGGCACAGGCCAAACTCTCTGCCAAGTTCAAGCTTTACTATCGTCTGCGTCCTTACATTCCCATCCCGCTGCGACAGCTATTGCAGCGGGAACGCAATCAACGAATCGACGTTCCTAAAGGATGGTATCTTCCGATTGAGTTCGTGCAGTCGTTTCGAGATGCGATTCAAAAGTCAACGACCCATCAAGTGATTCATCCGTGGCCTGATGACTATCAAATGTCGGTTGTTCTAACTCATGACGTGGAGACTGAACAAGGAGTCCGGCTGGTAAGTAATCTGGCAGCACTAGAAGAGAAGTATGGCTTTCGATCTGCATGGAATTTCATACCCTACAAGTATCGCGTTGACCTGGGCTTAATCAGAGATTTGAAAGATCGTGGCCATGAGATTGGAGTACACGGCTACAATCATGACGGCCGTCTGTTTGAGTCCAAGCGAATGTTCGACTGGAGAACGGGGCCGATTAACCAGGCTCTCAAGCAATACGACAGTGTCGGATTCCGAGCTCCGATGGTGCACCGCAATTTGAAGTGGCTACAAGCCTTGAATGTCGATTACGATGCCTCGTGTTTTGACATCGATCCGTTTCAAGCGATGCCAGGCGGTGTCGGCAGCGTGTGGCCATTCATTGCGGGCAAGTTCGTGGAATTGCCCTACACATTACCGCAAGATCACACGTTGTTAGTTTCCCTGGGAGAAACGACCTCCAGGATTTGGGAGGAGAAACTTGAGTACCTCCGATCATTAAAGGGGATGGCGATGTTGGTGACGCATCCCGACTATCTCGATGTGCCAGAAAGATTGCGAGTGTACGAGGCGTTTCTTCAACACTTGCAGACTCGATCAAACTCTTGGTTTACCTTGCCGAACGAGATCGCGAGATGGTGGCGGCAACGCGATCAAATGCGATTAGAGGTCGACGGAGATCGACCTGTGATTGTTGGCTCCGATTCCTCGCGAGCCAAACTGCTCGATGTCCGAACAATGGCCTAAGCGAAATGAAATGGAAAACGTCGACACGTTTCTTCCGTGACTGTAGTTGGGCGAGAGTCTGATGGTTCGCTCTTAGGTTGGCTTATTTGGTCGAGCGTTTTTTTGTAGCTTTTTTTGTAGCTTTGGTTGCTTTTTTGGTTGCTTTTTTGGTTGTTGATTTGGTTGTTCGCTGTTCGGATAAAAAAGTTTCGTAACGTTGAACGAATTGATCGCAACGAACGCGACGAAATGCTTCTGCGATGACATCCAAAGGAAGATCGGAGAGTTTTTTGAATCGGATGCAGCATTTGCCCATATCAAGTTTCTTGCCCAGTTTTTCGAAGGCGTTTCGAATCCAGGAGTCGAATTCGGTGTCATTGTAAGCAGAGCAAAGGTAGAGCGACATGTGATTCTTTTGCGATGCCAAGCCAGCGAAAGGAAGCGGTTGCTTAGGATCGCAATGGTAGCCGGTTGGATACACCGAGTGAGGCACAGAGTAACCGATCATCCCGTACTGCATGGTTTCTTGGAACGCGGGATCGATGTTTTTAAGAATGACTTTGCGAACGGCTGCAATCGTTTCTTGTCGATCGGGGCTAAGTTCCGCAATGTAGTCGTCAACCGTCTGAGCTTTGGATTGCATAGTCTGTTTTGATAGGAGTCTCTGGTGATCCGAATGGACGATTGTGGGATAGCTTAATTGTAGTAAGTATGGTCTTTGAGATGTGACATCCAACGTCGAAATCGGAACGCGTGCCTGCCGTAACTGCGCCGAGCCTGGTTACGGCCTACTTAGGCATCCAATCTGTGGCCAGAATTGGCTGCAAGATGGTAGCCGAAGTCGCCAAGACTTTGGAAAGCGTGTCAGCAAAGCATCCAATACCAGCAATGCATCCAATCTGTGGCCCGAATTGGCTACGGGGGCCGAAATCCATGCCGTAACTGCGCCGAGCCTTGTTACGGCCTACTTAGGATGCGATGTTGAGAGATAACACGTCGTGAGGTCTCGTTTACGAACTAGCCAATCGTTGCATCAATCCTTTCGTTGAAAGAGCAGTCCCTCCTCCGACGATGCCGCAGGTGGATAAAAGGTCCATGTTCCGTTTTCACCCGGCTGAACTTTTCCGGCTAGTGTACCGTTAGTACTGGTTTCTAGGACGATGCCATCCGGGGCTGTTGAGATGGTCCCTTGCAGCTTTGCGTTCTGCTGTCCCGAGGATGAAGCGATCCAGGTGAAGCTCGAGTCTTCGGTGATCACTAATTCGATGATCGAGTCCCCTTTGCTGGCCTGCCAATTGCCGACGAGATCGATTTGAGGCAACTGTTGAATTGGCTCGGTGGCCGGTTCGGTTTGCTTTGCAGCTTGCTTTGTCTTGGGTGGCAATAACGCTTCTAACATTCTCTTGGCAGTGAGGTCTTTTGGCTGATTCTCGACCACAATTTGCAAGGATGCAACGGCGGCCTCTTTCTCGCCGAGTACGAGGTAGTGATAAGCGAGCACAAACTCGGACGATGCGTTGCCGGGATTTTGTTCGCAAACATCTTCAAGGCGGCGCAAATGAGTTGTGTAATCTCCGATGTTTCCATAGAGGCTGCTGACCGACGTCCAGTCCATACCGGGGGCAGATGCCAAGAGAGCGTTCAAGGTAGCAGCAGCGGCCTCGTAATCGCCGATCGCAAAGAGACTCAATGCATAAACCTCGTGTATCACTGGATCGCCGCCATTGAGCCGGATCGCTTCTTTGAGTAACTGATTGGCGAGTGGATACTTTCCACCCTGAAAAGCTGTCAACGCCTCGTCGAATCGTTCCAGGGCTTCCGCTTCACGATCTTGAGATGGTGCAGCGTTAGCAATCGAGTCGGAGGCTTGATAATTATTGATGACGATTGGTTGCGAGTAATCAAACGCAATCGACGTGGGGCGAGTCGTGGCAATCGGGATATAGTATGGATTCACGTAAACGGTGTTGTACGACTGATAGATGTTGTTTAGCCCCCAGCCGAATCCACCCCAAGCTACAGGTGCATACCATGAACTGCCCCAGTAATTGGACCAGCATCCGTTATACCAAACGTGATAATGGGGATGGACACAATGCGAGTACCAGCCTTGATGCCAGCTTTGTGCTGGATACACACCCCAGGCGGCGCCCCATGCATTGTTGCCAAAGCCGTTATTCCACTGATTGCTCCATTGGGGCCGATCCCAAAACGGTCGGTTGTAGTTAACATCGATATAGTTATTGTTCCAAACATTGTTGTTGATCTGGATGTTGTTTCCCCAGTTCGAATTGTTGCCAGCCACTAATCCGGGCAAGGTCACCGCACCGCCAATTCCGGGGCGACCTTGTCCAGGTCTATTGACTCCCGGCAAACCAGGCTGCGTTGGGCGATTCGGTTTTGTTGAGCCAGGTCGGTTCACCACGTTTCCATCACCTGCTCCTGGAAATGGTACAGGCTTAGGCCGAGCTTGACCGAGCGTGGGTGGTTTCGTGCCAAGTATTGGACGGGCGTCACCGTCTGGTTTGTTCCCAGGTTTGGTATTGGGATTCAAGGGGGGGGTGGGCTTGATGTCTATCGGAGGTTTTACGATTGGTTTCGTATTGACGGGAGGTATGTTCGGGCGAGTGGCAGGCTGATTCGGTCTTGATGGCTTGCTTTCTGGACGACCGTTGTTTGCACCGTCTGGTTTTGGCAAAATCGGTAGCTTATTGATCGGTTGTCCGATGCCGATTGATGGGCGATCTTTTCCGAGCGATGGTAAGGTTGGTCGAGAGGGAAGCGTTGACGGTCGGGTTGTTCCCGGGGTATCGTTCGGTTTAGAGGGCCGAGCGGAAGGAACAATGATATTGGGTTTGTTGATATTGGAAAAATCCAAAGGCTTTGAGTTACCGAGTGACGGTCGTCCGGAAGGAATGCTCGGCTTTTGATAACCTTCATTGGTTCGCTGCGGACGAGAGGGTGAGCGATCGGGGCGAGTTTGCATCGACGGTGGCTGAAGCCCGGGTGCTTGAGTGTTGCCAGCAGGTGGCTTGGGAACCGTCATCTGTCTCGCTCCGGACGGACCGACGTTCCCTATCGACGGGCGGGCCTTTCGATCATCCTGCTTGCCACGTACCTGGCCGTATGCTTCGTGAGGGACCATCGAGTTAATGAGGGTAGTGATTAACGCTAACACCGGGAATAAGCACTTCATCCGAGGAAGTGTTGGGACGAAACGTGTCATGGTTTTTGCGACCTTTGCGATCTCTTTGATCGAATGAATATGCGTTGTGTTCGGTTTCGGACGATGATTACTTCTTCGAGGGCATGGGAGGCTCTTTCGCTTCGATCAAGTCATCGTCAGGCAATTCCTGAGCCGAATAAATTGCCACATACCAGGTGTGAGTGCCAACCTGATTGTATCGTTAACTTGGCCACCAGGGAGAAAGCAAATACCCGCCTTTGGAGTATTCCCCGTAGCCGAAGTCGCCAAGACTTTGGACAGTTTGCAAGCGATGCATCTAATCTGTGGCCAGAATTGGCTACGGGCCTACGGCGCGGCGATCATTGAGGTTCTTGATCGGAACTCGCATCAAGCGATTGGTTGGGCGATAAGATTCGAAAGCACGAGTTTCTAAAACCAATGTAGCCAATAGCTATC
>JALOQS010000296.1 GCA_025459355.1 Pirellula sp. | reverse complement strand
GCGATACGGGAGTTTTTTGAAATACTTAAACACCAGGCATACCTAGACGGAACCAAACTGACGAAGAAGAAAAAAAGCCAGTGTCAGAAACGCCTGAACAAACATCTGTCTGAATTCGATAGACTATTCGAAACAATCATTAAGTTGCGGGAGTCCATTAACGGCGGTTGGATGGTGCAGCAACTTACATCGCTGCAATCTAAATTCAGCCTCCATTTGCGTCATATAAGGTGAGAGCAAACGTTAGCTCCCAACGAGCTAACCAATTTCTAAAGCGACTGGCGAATTTCACCTGTCGCTCTGCACCTTTTTATCTTTCGCAAAGGAGAAGTCTGTATGTCACACATCGTGACCGTTCGCGCCCAAGTCCGCGATCCCCAAGCGATTCGTGCCGCCTGCACGCGTCGCAATCTTCCCGCACCGACCTTCGGAACGGCCAAGCTATTCGTACGAGATCGCACCGGTTGGATCGTACAACTAAAGGATTGGAAGTTCCCCATCGTGTGCGATACCAACACAGGTACCGTCGAGTTCGATAACTACGAAGGGAGCTGGGGCAAACCAGCCGAACTAGACCGATTCTTGCAAGCCTACTCCGTCGAGAAGGCGAAACTCGAAGCCCGGAAAGCCGGCCATTCCGTATCGGAGCAGCCGCTAAACGATGGCAGTATCAAGCTTTGTATTCAGGTAGCGTGAGGCAAAGCATGAAGACCATCGAAATCACCATCGATCCACAAGGCAAAACGAAACTCGAGACACACGGCTTTGCCGGCAACGAGTGCCAAAAAGCGACTCAAGATCTCGAATTCGCCTTGGGCATGCGAGAAGCCTCGCAGCTAAAAAGCGAGTTCTTTCAATCGGTTGGCATCGACCAATCGCAAGCGATCAAAACCTGATTTTGAACGCGATTCTTTCTCTCAACCCAGGGGCCAGTTTTTCGCTGGCCCTTTTTTATTCCCTTAGATTACCTTAGGAGCTAAGTATGTCCATGTTAAGTCAACGCATGAGCGAGCTCGTTCGCGCATGCTTCACTGGTATTTGGATCAAATCGTTTGAACCCGACGAAGTTCTAAACGATCTTACGCAGATGTGCCGTCAAGAAGACTGGACCCTGCTTTCGTGGGATATCGCCCACGGATTGAAAACGCGTGATGAAGCGTCGCAGCCAGACGCATCCGACCCCTTAGGTGTCGTGAAAGCCTTGTCCCAGGCTCCGCAGCACGAACTTCCTACACTTCTAGTGCTCAGGAATTTCCATCGCTATCTCGGCTCAGCCGAGGTAGCCGCCGAAGTCGCCAAAGCCATCGTGCATGGCAAGAGCAGCCGCAATTTCGTCATCATCGTGGCCCCCGTCCTTCAGCTTCCTCCAGAGCTGGAACGACTATTCCTGGTCATCGACCACGATCTACCCACTCGTACCGAAGTAGCAGAACTCCTTGCTGCCATCGCCATTGGCCCCGAGGAAATGCCCACCGGGCAAGACCTCGAAACGGTACTCGACTCGGCAGCCGGCCTCACGCGATACGAGGCTGAAAACGCGTTCTCCCTATCCTTGGTCCGGCACGGATGCATTAAACCGGACACGATATGGGAGCTTAAAACCCAAGCCCTTAAAAAGTCAGGCTTGTTACACCTGCATCGGGCGGACAAAGCGTTTGAGTCTCTCGGCGGACTCGCGGCACTCAAGTCCTTCACCAAACGTGCTCTCATGAGATCCTCTTCGGGCAACTCCAATGCTAGGGCTCGCGGGGTTCTGTTGCTGTCTCCTCCTGGATGCGGCAAGTCGGAATTCTGCAAATGCCTCGGCAAAGAAGTGGGCCGACCGGTTCTCACGCTGGACGTGGGGAGCCTCATGGGATCCTTGGTGGGACAGTCCGAGGAGCGAACTCGTGAAGCACTCAAAATCATCGACTCTATGGCCCCTTGTGTGGTCATGATCGACGAGATTGAGAAAGCCTTTGCGGGCGCAACAGGTGGACAAGGGGACAGCGGCGTTTCGTCAAGGATGTTCGGCACGCTACTAACGTGGCTCAATGATCACACCTCGGACGCGTTTGTGGTCTGCACAGCCAACGATGTATCCCGCTTACCACCTGAGTTCTCGCGAGCCGAACGGTTCGACGGAGTCTTCTTCGTCGATCTGCCAGGCCGTAAACAAAAGGATGGCATCTGGGCCATGTATCGCGAATTGTACGGCATCTCGGACGAGGAACCACAACCGAACGACGAGCAATGGACCGGTGCCGAGATTCGATCTTGCTGCCGGCTCGCTGCCTTACTCGATGTGCCGCTCACCCAAGCGGCCCATAACGTCGTCCCGGTTGCGACCACTTCCGCCGAATCCGTCCAGCGGCTGAGAGAGTGGGCATCGGGTCGTTGTCTGGATGCGGAGTCTGGCGGTGTCTACTCGGCTTCGTCAAAAAAAGACTCCGAGTCGACCCTTTCCGTGCGACGCAGAATCAGCCGAGGCAATTCGCGCCGAGAAGCATCTTAGAAATTCCCCTTTTAAGGAAGCTCATCTAAATGCTTACTCAAAACGATTTGTCGACGTTGCGCGAAGCCTTAGCCTGCTGGGCCCGACTCTCACTCGGCTGCGATCTTACGCAAGAGAACGCGAGTTTCGATCCCGGTGATGAATCTCAAGGTATCCACGAGATTCACACTCTGTACGACAAACTCTCGGCTGCCAGTGTGCGGTACATCGTCGAGGATTGTAAGAGCCATCAAGCGATCAACACCCGCTTGTTTCGGCGTGCTCCTCATCTTCGTACCCCCACCGATCGGTATCAAATCCGCACGGTGATTGGCTAGCAGCGAGCGGCTAGCGGTTTCTGGCTAGCATTCCCAGCGTGTCTCTTTCTTACTCGGCCGATTGCTTTCGTCGGCCATTCTCAGCATAGGACTAAGCATGTTCGCGATTTTATTACTCAGCTGCACGCTCGTTGCGTCAGCTGCACTGGCGTTTGCGTTTTACCGTCAACGCCAACACATCCTGTTAAAAGGGTTCATCAAACAACAACTTATTCAGCAACAACAACTTCGAAAGGATCAAAATGATTCCACTAATACTCCTACTCGCGAGATTGAGAAAGCTCTACTGCTCCATCAAGCGGTGGCTGCTCACCAGTCTCATCTTACTTATCGCAGGCCTCAGCGTCGGTTGCCACGACGGCGAAGCCATTCGCCGAGACCGGGAACACAACAACGCGGTTCAAAAACAACTCGCCGAGGCAGCGAAACAACTCATCACCGCCGAAGCCCAAGCAAGACAAGATTTCCTCAAAACCCAAAACCAATTGGAAGTAAGCCGGCAAGCCATTGTCGGCCAACAAAAGGACGTCCTGTCATCCTTCGACCGTCTGGAGAACGAGCGTCGCCAGATAGCATCGGAACGAATGATCGACTCCCTCCTTGCGTCGGGGATTGAGTCGGCCGGACTCATCACTGCCGTCTTGGTTCCGTTCTTCCTGTTGGCATGGATCATTAACACGGCCTGCCAAACGGAAACACTTCCCGAGCTGGATGCGATGGTACTTGAGTACCGCATCCTCGCCGAGGAAACACCATTGCTTGCACAAGCGATGGTCCCGGGCGATGCCAAGGGGGACTTGGCCAAGCTCGAACAGAAAGAACCATCGGTTCTCAACCTACCACACCACGCTATTTCGTAGCGATGGTTTTCTATTCGACGGCGAGCTGCGTTTGGCTCGCCGTCTTTGTTTTTAACCTATCAAGTTTATCTAGCTCTATTCCACTCAAGGAACTATTTATCATGACCAGTATTTTAGAATGGCCTCAACAAACACCTCCTAATGATTCGACCAACAACGAATCGACCCTCGAGGTAGGTGAACAACTTCGAACCGCCACCACCGCGATTCGGCTCCATGTCCGATGGCCCGGCGTTCGCAAGACACTCAGCCAAGGACAACGTCAACTCGCCGCCGGCGCCTTCAGTGCTGATGCGAACCTACTTTCCGCGGGCAAAAAGCTCTTCGACACATCTCACCCGGTGTTCCGAGCCGTATCCACCGTTAAATCCCAAGCCGTTTCCTACTGGCGAAGCCAAACGCTTCCCTACGTGGAGCCAGGCTTGCGATTGGTAAAGCGTGGGATGGTCCTCGGTTTAGAATCCTATCTGCGTGAATCGCAGTTAGAGTTACAAACCAAAGTACGTGGACTGGATCAATGCTGGTACGAATTGGTCGATCAAGCTCGCACGAGACTGGGCGATCTCTTTGACCCAACCGATTATCCACCCAGTATTACCGATGAGTTTGAAATCACGTGGGACTATCCCTCGACCACTCCTCCTGATTACCTCCGATCCGTAGCCCCTGAGGTCTACGAGGAAGAGTGTCGCCGGGTCCGCGAGCGATTTAACGAAGCAGTGACGATTGCCGAGACGGCCTTTGCCGAAGAGCTTGCCGGCTTAGTAGCTCACCTTGCCGAACGGCTCAGCGGAGATTCGGATGGTAAACCGAAAGTCTTTCGAGACACAGCGGTTACCAATCTGCAAGAGTTCTTTAGTCGGTTTCGGCGGTTGAGTATTGGCTCTGACGACTCGCTGGAAAGACTTGTGCAACAAGCCCAAAGTCTGATCGGTGGCATGGTGCCAGACGATTTGCGACAAGCGAATCCGCTCCGGGAACGGATCTCGGAAGGGCTGACTCGTATTGAAGCAAGTCTTGATGGTTACATGACCGAACGTCCACGACGCAACATTATCCGGAGAGCGTCGTAGTCATGGACCAACAAGCGAGCGCCATAATTGAACCGAACGGGGCTGTGCGAGGCATTTACAGCGATCTGATCCCTTACCAAGCGATCGG
>JALOQS010000295.1 GCA_025459355.1 Pirellula sp. | reverse complement strand
GCAAGCAAATGGTGAAATCTTAGGTACACGCAACGCTCCGCCGTACCATGCGAAAAAGCGATCGCCGTAGAGCAAGCCAAAACCAGCGGCCACATCCTTACCTTCAAACGTTGCGATACGTGTACACAACATCCCTTCAGGCAGCATGGAATAGGCCAGTTCAAATAATTCGGGACTGGCCAGTGGTACCGCGGCGCGCTTGTAGCTTTCGGCGATCATAACGTAGGTTCGACTGACCGCTTCGGGCGCATCGACAATGGAAACTTGAACCCCGCAGCGTTCCGAGCGACGAATGCAATTGCGCGCAGACTTTGACACATTTCGCCACAAACAATCTTCAGGCTGCGACACGTCAACGACGTAGTTTAAATACTCGTAATGCTCGAACTGCTTGTTCTCTAGCACCTGCTTCTCATGCGAGGATGGGTGTAATGGACGAATTTCGCTAAAGAGTGTGTTGTTTTTAACCTGTTGCTCGTGCCAATCAATCAAGCTTGCGAGTCCTTGCTCGCCCTCGTAGGTGGGGTCACACAACGGTTCCGCGTACCAGATAGACCTCGATGCGATGTAGCTGGCCATACCGCCGTAGGTCTCCACACGAACCGCTGGAATCATCGCCACAATCTTTCCGGAATCATCCAGCCATGCAGCAGCCAGCGACTGATGCAAAGGCGCTGCATCGAACACCTGATGCATGGCAGATATGTGAAACACGCTGCCGCGCGGATGTGCAGCGACATAAGCGTCCCATGCTTCGGGCGACTCTCCGGGCCTGATCAATTGCTGTGCCATTATCGCGTTTCCGATTATTTCTTCACCCGCTTTCCATCTCGCAGCACATGGCATGTGCATTCACATGGCCACAATCCCACATTATGCAGAATCTGCTTGACGCGTTGCGGCAGGACATCAAACACGATGCCACGCAAATCAAAAGCCAAATTGCTCACGCTTATGGATTTGTCTAAAGAACGGACGTGATGCCACCAGCCTCGCGGAATGAACAGCATTTCGCCATCATAATTCTCTAAATCGACTTTGCTGATCGCGGTCCCCTGATCAAATTTCTTGCTGACATACATCTTGTCTGACTCATCGGGTGAAACCAAATGGATGCATTTACGCCCCTGCACCTGAGCCAAGATATTGTCGCCCCAGTCGATATGGTAACCTGTCACCGTCCCAGCGGGGCCCAACCAGCCAACCGTCGAATGTTTGACTTTGAATTGATTCAATAACGTAAAATCGACATCTTTCGACAACTGTGGGAATTCGTCAAAGATCTTGAAGACTGACAAGTACGGCTTGTTGGCAATTCGTTGCCCGTCGCTTTGTTCAGGCTCCGCAATCAGTTGTTCGATAAAATCGGCAAAACTAGCTTTCCGAAAGCCGGTGTGTCCCTGCATCACGTTCCCTTGCTCCAGGTGAACAGGTGAACTCGATTGTAGACTTCGAAAAAACTCGAAACTCCAACCCTTGGTAGCTTGCCAATCATGCATCATTTGTCGCAGCAGCAGCGGACGATTGGCTAAAATGTGTTCCTTCAGAAACGATTTTCCATCGATTTGGTCACGAATCGATATGCCTTGATCGGAGATATTCAAGCTGTTAGATAATTCGATTTGCATGGTATATCCGCACGCCGGCGTCAAAGAATTGATCGTAAATATTATGCTAAACAGTGTAGTCCATTTGGCAACTAAAATATGTAACGGATGATCATCTACACCCGAATTATTCATCGTGGAAATTGCGACAGGTTAAGATCCACGCGTGTTCTTTTTCCTTTTCTTGACACACGACTATCAGCAAAGCTCCCAAAGTATCTAGGCGATGCATGAAGACAAAGCTACCTGTATCGAATCCGATTTCAACCACTCCGTCAAAACTGATTTATCAGGCGAGTGATGCTCGCAACCAAGCACCTACCCGCTACCGACTCGGGAATCCATTACGCGAACGTATCTGCGCAATAATATGAGAGAACCAGCTTTGTTCGGAAACAATATGAAGGAATGCGACAGCAGTCAGGCCTCTCGAACCAGCCAGGGTAGCCAAGATCAAACCTAATTCGAATGTGCGGGCTCTTTGCTTTGGACAGGCGTAGCCGATTGACAAGTCATTACAATCGACTCACCCGCTACGAGTTCATCGCCAACCTTAACCTTGATGGATAGGTCCGCTCGGTAGGCGATAAGCAGATCGACTTGCGAACCGAACTTGATCATTCCGACTCGATCCCCCTGTTTGATTGTTTGTCCCTCTTTTACGTACGGCACGATTCGACGGACTAGCCGTGAAGCAATCTGGACAATCCCCACCTTTAAATTCTCGTTTTCGAACACCATCAAGGCACGTTCATTTTCCAGCAACGCATGAATATGCTTCAATGATAGAAACTTGCCTCCAATGGGCTTGACCATTCGAACCGTACCCGAGATGGGGCTGCGATTGACGTGGACGTTGAGATAATTCATGGCGATACCAATCTGAATTCCTCGATCGGGGATTAGGTTTTCTTGAGAGAACTCCGAGAGGGGAATTCTGTTGTTGTTTTTGACGGCAAAAGGAAAACGCCCATCCTCAATTTCTTTTACGTACACAACTGTTCCGTCTGCAGGCGAGACCAGAACGGTTTCATCGAGCGGTGATTTTCTTTCTGGGTCTCGAAAAAAGAAAAAGAGGATGGCACCGATGGAGGCTACGACCGAGCCAACCACGCAAGCCATGGCGATTGCGACACTCGGCCAAGTTCCAAAATTGGAGTCCGCTAGATAGGTTATCGCGAAGCCAATCGCTGCGATGAGCAACGACCAAGGAATCGAGTGTTTGGGTTTGAGCTCCCATTTAAACGCTGCGGCGAGCAATAAAAGGAGACTCAACGCAGAGGTAACAGCGGCAATCATCATAGGGTTGAATTCGGTTCTATCGGTTGATTGAGTTTAAAATTGACAGTTTCTAAAAGCCTTTTTTCCACCACAAATACGGAGCCATAAGCGCCTCCATTAGGAATGGTGCGGGATCTTTCCACGACCAAACAGCATCCGTTCGAAAACTGGCGAGCGACTGAAGCACTCTCGTTACGGACATCCTCCCGCGGACAGCTTCTCTGAGCACGGTTGGTATGTCGGTTAACAATCGAACCCATGTCGTATGGTTCTTCGGAACAAGTCGCTCGGTTTCGATTCCATTGAGCATGCGATAAAGAGTCGCGGGATAATTTAGTCCTGCATACCGCGTCAACATATGCCAGCCCCAAAAGCGTCCGTTCATCTCAATGAATTTGTATTGCTGGGTCCGCTCATCAAACATGAACTCCACTTCGGCAACACCTCGATAACCAATCTGCTTCATGAATCGAATGGCGAGTTGCTCTAGCTCAGGAATATCTTGAGAGACAGCGTAGGTCGTCGCATGACCAAAGTCCATCGGGTGTTGCCGAATGCGATGAGAGGAAAGTCCTGCCAGAACAGATTCTCCATCAAAGACAGCTGCATAAGAGAACAAATTCTTGGTGCCACCCGGTAGGAATTCTTGAGCCAAAATCTGGTTGGTGGATATCAACTGATTCATGGACTCATATTCTTGGACTAGGCTATCACGATCCTTTACCAGAATCGCTTTGTCATTGGTTTTGTCGTAATAGTTCTTTTTGAAGGTGGGCTTTAATACCAGCGGAAATTGCGGATCTGATGACAACAGTTCTTCAAGAGAACCAGACGGGTAAACCTGAGGTATCGGAATACCCGCTTGTGCAGCCGCATATCCCGCTTGATCCTTTTCGTAAAAGCGCTGCGTAATGTCCCAAGGCAAAACGGCGAGCTTGTAGACGGATGACAATTCGATATGGTTTTTGGCCAGAAACTCTATCGTTTCGTCATTGACACAAAAAATAGACCAACCATGCAAGGAGTGGGTGTCTGCAAGCTCAAGAAGATAGGAGACCGAGTCATCGGCGGTCAATAAATCCCGCTTACTGATTCGCGAGGAAACGGCATTGGAGTAACGTGCTATCCCCGCCTCGGTTTCGAGCAACACCACAGGTATTCCTTCTTCTGCCAGAGCGCGTGCCACCCCTACTGCTTGGAAATCCGCACCGATTAGCAAAACACCTGGTTTATTCGTTCGTCTATTTAAGACTCTATTCTCCGCCATTTAAACTTCTAACGACTCCTCAGACTTTATGATGGATACTGGGGCGGAGGATTGCGTGGACCTGGTTGGTAAATCGAACAGATCATCGTACAAAGCAATGAGTTGTTTTGACTGATGTTCCCATGTCAGGCCGTTATCGACTCGCTCACGACCGATTTGTCCGAGCTTGCTTCGCAACGCTGGGTCGTTCATGAGTTGAACGGTTGCTCGGGCATAATCGGAGATGTCGTTGTTATTGGCGTAGATCGCTGATTCGCCGGCGGTCAGTTCATTTTCTCTCGTTCGAAAACAAACCGTTGGTTTGCGCAGAGCCATGTACTCCATCGTCTTGATCGTTGTGCAACTATCGTTGTATGCGTTGCTCGGATCAGGTGTAAAGCAAATGTCAAAGGATGCAATGTAGGCCGGAACAGACGGAAAAGGGATCATGCCTGTGAAGTGAATGAGCTCGAACACGCCGAGTTCGCGTGCCAAACTCTTTAGGTCTGCCAAGGCTGGACCATAGCCAACGATAACGACACGAAAATCGTCTCTGGCATGCGTGACTTTTAATTCATGCAACGCACGAATAAAGTAGTCGACACCGTCCTGTATCCCGATCACTCCGACATAACCCAAGATCAGCTTGCCATCCTGACGCAATTCCGTGATGGGTTCGACGTGGTTCAAGAAGAATTCGTTAGGACCGTTTCGGACGACGTAACAATGGGCCGGGTTGGCCCCACAACGGTTTATTTGAACTCCTTTTTGAGTTTCGTTCGTGGCGATCAAACGATCTGCGCGCGTGCAGGCTAATCGTTCGAAGTATCGCAGAATTCGATAGACCGTATTCGGTTGATCTTTCGCACCCCGCGCGAGGTAAAGCTCAGGTGACAGATCGTGCAGATCGAACACGAACTTCTTGCCAAATAACTGATAGAAAATTGCTAGGATCGCAGTAAGATCGGGAGGTGTGTGGACGTGCACCACATCAAAACCGCGCCGCAGCAACACGTACCACGAGTAGATAAACATCATAACGAGGCTGTATCCATACTCCCAAACGTATCCCAAGAAACCGCTGAATTCAAAGGGTTTCGGGTAGCGATAAACATGAGTACCGCCAATCTTCTCCGACCATTTTTTCGATTTACCAGTCGGGCAAATCACGGTCACTTCGTAATCTGCCTGGACTAAAGATTCCGCTTCCAACAAAACGCGATTATCATCGGGAAAACTCTCATTTTCCAAGAGCATGAGTATCCGAGGTCTCGCTATGCGATTTACCGTTTTCATAGATCAGACCTGAGAGGTTAATGGATTGTGAAACGAATGATCAGAGACATCGAATGCTCTGCAGTCCCCGTCAATAAATCGTTGCATCCACATTTCGAACGACATCAATCCCCACAACTCCGTTTCAAAATCGTGTGATCCTGACAAATGTTTGCTCACCATGTCTTTACGGTGTTCTCTGAAAGCAGATCAAGCATCATTCCTTTGGCATCTTCCCTTAGCCACTTGGCGACCGGGATCGGAAACCCTTGCTTGCGACGATGTATGATTTCCTCTGGCAAGTAACGTGCTGCCACCTTCTTTAAAAGATACTTCCGCGTTCCACCTCTTAGTTTCATTCGCGTTGGCAGACCAGCGGCATACTCGACGAGTTGATGATCGAGGAACGGGATTCTCGCCTCTAGTGCGTTGGCCATCGTCAGCTTGTCCCCTCGTAATAGCAGATAGTCCGGTAGCCATAGATTGCAATCCACATGCAACATCCGATCCAATGATTCCTTTGCATCACAGCGATTTAGTTGTTCTGCAAAGAAAACCGAGGTAGGTCCGCTCATTCCCCGCATCGATGAGGAAAGCAACTCCTGCCTGAGATCATCATGAAACATCGGGAACCAATTGGCATATCGAGTCGCTTCGTCTGCTTGTGTTAATGCGCAAAGTGCAATTCTTCCGCGACGCATCCCCGGCGTCCTGGCGGCAATATTGCGAATCGCTTTTCCAGCGAACTTAGGCATCCATCGAAAAAGAGGGGACCATTGGTTACCGACATATCGCGCATAGCCAGCGAACAGCTCATCCCCCCCTTCGCCCGTTAAGACCATCTTGACATGCTCTCTCGCCAGCTTGGCCACCATATAAGTTGCGACGGTTGCTTGATCCGCGATCGGCTGATCCAGATGCCATAAAACCTTCTCGGCGTAGTCGATAAAATGTTGCGGCGTCACCATGAGCGTATGATGTTCACAATCAAATCGGTCAGCGACCATTTTGGCAAAAGGCAACTCATCCGACTGACCACTTCCATCGAATCCGACGGAGAACGTCTTAACTGGTTCACTCATCAGTTGACTCATGATCGCAACGATAACGCTAGAATCGATCCCGCCACTTAGAAATGCTCCAAAGGGAACGTCACTTCGCAGGCGCATGGCTATCGACTCTCTCAATAAGGAATCGAGCTCTTCGGCGCACTGATCATCTGACTTATTGTCGCTTTGCTTCTCATAAGAGACATCCCAATAACGTTTGATCGCTACCTGGCCATGGCGAATTTTCATCCAGTGTGCGGGAGGGAGTGATTCCATTCCGGCAAACATCGTCATGGGAGCCGGAACATACTTGAGTGACAAATAAGCAGCTAGTCCGGAGTGATTTACCGATGGTGTCAACGACGGGTGCTGCAAGAGAGCTTTGATCTCGGACGCAAACAAAAAAGAGTTTTGATGACGGCAGTAATAGAGAGGCTTTTCACCCATGCGATCGCGGGCAATAAACAACTCGCGTTCCACATTATCCCAAACCGCAAATGCGAACATGCCTCGCAAATGTTCTACGCAGCGATC
>JALOQS010000294.1 GCA_025459355.1 Pirellula sp. | reverse complement strand
GTTGCAACTGGTTCTCCCAGCGATCGCAACAACTCTATTGTAAATAGACCGGAGCTATGTCCGTCAGAAAAAGTGATGTTGTAGGCGTAATTTCCGACCGGCTTCATGCCCATAATCGTTAAGGGGACCGTCTCTTCCGCCGTCAAAATGCTTAGAATATTCTTGGGTTTCTCCGCCTTAGCCCGTTTTTTCTCGCGGCATGTTGCACAGGGACAATTATCCCGCAGTTTGACAAACGGATAACGGAGACGAACACCGTCACTCCATTCCATCTCGAGAGCTCGATCTTCCGTTGCCTTGAGGGATACAGGTTGTGCGTTCATGATTCTTGTGTTTTACGACGGGGATTCCGGGTCGAATTGTTTCCGCGAGGAGACGATTCTTGCAAGTTGATTGGCGATTGATGTGGGGAGTCATCATACCTTACTGGCACGACAAGCGATCCAATTGAATCACATTAGCATTATCTTACCAGTCCCATTCCGATTGGATTGTTCGACTCCAAAAGAGATTCCACTTCCGAGCGATCAATCAAAGGCAAATCTCCAGGGATCGTATACTTGAGCCTCGCAACTGCGGTGCTCCAACGCAAAGAATCAGAGAGCGATAGGCCCTCGAGTTGTGCGTGGAGATAACCCGCCGAAAACGCATCGCCTCCCCCTAAACGCCCCACGGGTTCCACCGGTTCAATGCGTTGCAGACAGATTTCATCTAGAACGCCAGCTACGGCACCGTGACTCGACAAGGTCATGACCGAGTGTCGTCCCTCGCGATAGGCCAGCAGCTTATCCATCGCTGCTTGATAATCTTCTCCGCAATCTATCCCCCAAATTGATCGCACATCGCGATAAGCCGCAAACAATAAATCGCAAGTTCGAAATAACTCATCAAAGTACTCTCGTGCTTCTGCTACCGTACACAAAAGCCGTCGATGATTAACGTCGAATGCAATCTTCCAACCCACTTTTCTGGCGAGCGAAACAGCCCGAGCAATAAGCTCTCTAGTCGACTCCCCCAACGCCAGCGAGATTCCTGTCACCAACAACCACTTGGACCTCCCCGAAGAAAACAAATCCGCAGGCAACTCTTCTGCACGAAAATTGGCGTAAGCAGAATTTTCTCGATCGTAAACAACTCTGCTTCCACGTGGTAATGGACCACTTTCCAAAAAGTAAAGGCCAACCCGATCGCGATTTGTCCACAGGACATGCGATACATCGACACCGTGAGACCGAATCGTTGACGCAACAGTCCTGCCCAAAGGATTGTCGGTTAACCGAGACAACCAAGCGACTCGACGCCCTAGTCTCGCCAAGCCCACAGCCGTATTCGATTCACTTCCTCCTACATGAATCTGCATGCTGCCTGCCTGCTCCAATCGATTATTCCCATCGGGCGAAAATCGGAGCATCGTCTCACCTAAAGCGACAACATCGTAAGTTTGCATGTGGACTCCCAAAAATACCGTACAGATTTGGCGGATCTGCTGCCAACCATTAACGGCACTCCTTGCAGATTCGACAGAAAGATTCCGAATTGTAGCCGCTTTTGCTTTTTCCAATCGTATCGTCGCTCTCATTCGCGACGAATTGGTTTCCATCGATTAGACTATACTATTAGACTACACGTCGGCTCGCACACGCTTCCCTCCCCACCTTTCCAGACCCACCATGATTAGGCCATCTCTCTTTGCACTTGAGATACGCGTTCGTATCACTCGAATGATTGGCATTTTTCTACTCCTCGGATCCGTTGGGAAGTCAGGTGACTTTTATTCGGATGTCTACCCCATTCTGAAAGCGAATTGCATCGCCTGCCATAACTCTCAAAAATCGGACGGCGGATTGAACCTCGAAAGCTTTGAATCGATGCAAAAGGGAGGAGACAGCGGCGTTGTCTTTGTTGCTAAATCGGTTACCGATAGCAGTATCGTTCGCCGCATAAAGGGCGAGGAAGAGCTTATGCCGCCGCAAGGTAACAACGTTGGAGCTCGCCAACTCAACGAATCAGAAATCACATTGATCCAAAAGTGGATCGACGAGGGAGCCATTGCGGGTACTAAGATGACTAGCCCGACCAAAGAATGGAAACCGATTCCTGACTCGATCAACCCGATCTATGCGATGGATTCCTCGTTCCTCGGGCAGACCACGGTAGTCGGCCGGGGAAACCAAGCCGTTGTTTACGAATGGGCAGCAGTAAATGGCGAGGAACGCTTCCAGCTCATCGACAATGCTGTTTCACAGCAATTCCAGAAACCCGCCACCCATCTCGATATCGTTCAATCGGTGGCTATATCCAGAGATGGCAACCGTATCGCGACGGGTGGTTATCGCGACGTGAAGATCTGGAAACGAGTCCTCGGCGAATCGGACAACATCCTACACAAAAAACTGCGAGCTAGTACCAACGTGAGCGTCTCCCGCGACGGTAGCCGAATAGCCCGAACCACCGACGCCCCTTCGATTGAGGTTTTCGACTCCACTACAGCGCAACTACTTGTTCGTTGGGATAGCCCGAAATCCATTTCCGCGATCTCTTGGGATCTAACGGGCCAAAACCTTTGGGCCACCAACGAACTGGGAGATTTATACTTGTTGAACGTGGCGAGCCATGAGCGTCCCGTTACCAAGAATCTGTCGGATGAACACGCGTCGCCGATTGGTGCCAAGATCACTTTGATCGAACAACTAAACAGCCAAACTATCCTCGCAATCAATGCCGACTCAAACCTCATCGCATGGAAGATTCTCACCAGCGGCAGCATTCAGCAATCGTTTGAACCCACCCAGCAATTCGCCCCGTACACAAAAGTCAGAGCATTCGCCAGACTCACAGACACACTGGTAGCTCTGAGTCCTTTGGACCAGAATTCCATCTTGATCGTCAACGCGAACGACGGATCAATTGCTCGCACCATCGAAACGAGCCCGCAAATTCAACTGTTCCCACATCCCGATGGCATTCGAATTATGGGGATCGATGATATTGGTAAAACAAGTTGCTGGAATTCTTCCGACGGAAAACTTCTTTGGGAAAACGTCGCATCGAGACCAACTCGTGTTGCAAGAGCACAAGCAGACACCGAAGTCGCTAGACAAAAAGCTAAAGTGGAACGCTCCACAAATGCTATCCCGGAATGGGAAAAGAACAAAGCCGCCGAGGAAGCTAATCTAGCCAAAGTGACCAAATCGCGAGATGAAGCCACCGACGCAGTCAACAAAAAGAACACTGAGTTAGCGGAAGTAAAGAATCAGCTCATGGCTTCTGAGTCCACTGTCGAGGCGGCCGCAAAAGCTCTCGAAGAGGCAAAAGCAAAACTCGATGCTGCCCAAAAAGATGCGACTGCTAAACGAGAGCAAGTTGCCACCGTCGAAAAAGCTCGCGCAGAGCTGGAACAAAAGTTAATGGCATGGAATGGCACCGTTCAATCAGCGACCGAAGCGGTTAGCAAAGTTGCCCAATCGTTCGCGGACTTTCAGACTCGGTTAGCCCAACTGAAAGACGAACTAACAGTCTTCGAAAAAAAGAAGATCGATGTCGACGCAGCCATTACGAATTCAAAGACCCTAGCGGGTTGCCTTACCCCCAACGCTCGCCGGCTTATCACCTTGAGAGAGTCTGGCGAACTCAGGATGATTTGTACCGAGAATGGCGAGTCAGAAAATAGCCTACTGACGGCGATCGCGACCACTTCAAGCTTGATAGCTGATTCATCAGGGCGACTCTTTCAGCTGGACCGAGAGGGACGAATTCGATGCTGGGATTTGGGTGCGCGATGGGAATTGGAACGCACTATTGGTAATGCTGAGGAATCGCCATTTAGCGACCGCATCACAGCTATGGCCTTTTCCGAAGACGGAACAGAACTGGTCGTTGGCAGCGGTCCACCTAGTCGCTTTGGTGAACTCAAATTGCTTTCGGTCTTGGACGGCTCAATAAAAAAGGATTGGGGGCAAATTCACAGCGACACGATTCTATGCGTCAAGATTTCTCCCGACGGTCGCACGGTCGCCTCCAGCGGTGCTGATAAACTGGTCAAGCTACACGATCTGCGCGAAGAAGCCAGTACACGAACTTTAGAGGGACACACGCATCACGTATTGGGTCTCGCATGGCACGACGATGGATTTTTGCTAGCTAGCTCCAGTGCAGATAACACGATTAAGATTTGGGATATCGAGTCTGGGCAAGCTTCAAGAACCATTACCGGCTTTGGCAAAGAAGTTACGGCGTTAGCTTTCGCTGGCCGAACGAATCAACTGGCATCCGCCTCAACGGATCATCAAATTCGACTACACGATGTAAGCAATGGCTCTCAAATTCGAGTCTTTTCAGGGGCCAACGATGCCGTCTATAGTTTGAACGTCGTTTCGCCCCCTCAAGTTGAGAATGGCAGCTATCTAATTAGTGGTGGTCAACAGGGAGTCTTATGGCTGTGGAAGATTTCCGATGGAGCTTCTATCAAGCGGCTTCCCTGAGGGCAGAATTGCTCTTCCCTCCCAAGCGCGGCGACTCTATAAGCTCCTCAGGTAGGAGAAATTACCCAAAGCGGTCATTTCACCTCACAGTTGTGTCAATCCCTGGACCGGAAACCCAAGGGTAGGAGGGATCGAAAGGAATCGATCAATGGCAGTTCCAACCCATTCAAACAATAAATCAACATCGACCGATGGCATGGGAGTCCCCGTGCTGTTTTCGATCAAGAACGTGCAACCACTTATTCTCGCGGCGAAACCCGCTGCCGAGGTGTGTAGCGGTGATGCTGTTGCTGCGAATTCATCGCCGTCGACATCAGCTGTCACCAGCCCATCTCAACAGGTGAACACGTCAATTCAAACCTCTGTCGAGTTGCAACCTAAAGCACGACGAACTGGGCTGCTCTCGAAAGTCATCGCGACTGGCTTTGTCGTGATGCTTGTTTTCGTCGTTATTCGTTTCTCGGTTCCTGGGTCAAAACCGCAAGCCGATGTCGCAGACGCGGGCAATTCAGCCACCGGCAACAATGCACTCTCTAGTGACAACGCAGCTGGTGGTGTCGCAACGCTAGTCACTGGCCCCGAATCGAATCCTGCCAACGAGAACGCTCCTAGCGATGTGACTCGGGTCGCATCTCGATTAGCCACTCCGAGTTTCGAGCTGGTTAGCCCGGAAACCAAGGGCTCGGTTCCCGCACCCGATATGCCAATACCCGATATTCCCGTACTGCCACCGCTGTTGTCTGCGAATAACGCTGGCAACCCCTCGTCGAACAACTCTGTCGCGAATCCTCAGATGACGCTCCAACCGCCCGTTGCTTCACAGGGCAACTCGAACAATGCTGCGTTGATCAACATCGGTGAATCTCTCGAATTACAGACACTTGACTTCCCAACCTCGATTCCGACTCCTGATGTCTCACAACAGGATCCTCGCAGTCAGATGAATGAACCGTTCGTGACTCAACAACCGAACAGCATGGGAGAATCAAACTCGGCTGGAAACCTGCAAATAGTCGACACCCTTACACCGGAACGTTCGCTGGCAGAGTTTGAATGGCTATTCCGCAACGCAACCAAAAATCCGGTCATTCCTTATCGCCCGGTCTCCGCAGGTGGTCACGAAGCGCCGCTGGGGCAACCTAATCCTGATCAAAATTTTCCTGCTGGCACCAACCCTCAGTCATCCGCTTCGGGACCAGCCGCATACCAGCCGTTGACGATTCCCGCTGAGTCGATACCACCTTACGAACGCAGCAATTCCAATCCGTTGGTGAATCGCTATCAACAACGAATCAAGCAACCGCAAAGGATTCCATCAGCAGAGGCTCCGTCCAGAGATCCTTTGATGAACAGAGAATCATCGCCTGCACCATCGACTGCACCGGCGCCTTATCAGCCCCTAGTACCGCAAAGCTCATCGCAACCGCCCGCCGGAAGCACGAGCTTTGGATACCCTCCGGTTCAGTACACTCCTATTACTAACAGCCCAGCACAAAGCAGCCCAGCACAGGGTAGCCCAGCACAGAGTAGTTTGGGCCAAAACAGTTCCGTTCAAAACAGCCCGGGTCCGCGTTAACAGCAAATCATTCACTGGCCTTCACACATCGTTTCATGGCGATGGGTTCGTTTAAGTGCATCGATTTGTGATAGTGAAACCAAACGCCCTTCGTAATTGGAAAGTCCGCGTATGAGTAACGAAGTCAACCAAGCCTTTCTTCGAGCATATGTCAAAAACAGAGCCGAACGCGCTTTGCAAGGGACTAGTCCATCGACCGACAACAGCAATCCGTCAACGAATCCCCCCTCGATAGTTCGGCGAGACACGCCGAAACCAGGCGAGTCAATACGCATTGATTCATCAGCCCCCCCTATTTCGAATTCCCCAGGACAGCCCACTATTGCTAAAGCTCGCGCCGTTCCTGCCCCATATTTGAATCACGCTGGGTCGAATCACGCTGGGTCGAATCACGCTGGGTCGAATCACGCTGGGTCGAATCACGCTGGGTCGAATCACGCTGGGTCGAATCACGC
>JALOQS010000293.1 GCA_025459355.1 Pirellula sp. | reverse complement strand
CAGCTGTACGGAACTACCCTTTGCACCGATGATCAAATTGTATCCCACATTGCTGGTTTGCTCGAACGTTCGTTCGATCATGCCAGCGATCGTTAGGACCAACACGACTAATGCGACTCCCAGCGACATGGAAACCATTGTTAGCAAGCTGGGGAGTCGCCGATGGAAAAGGTTGCGAATTGCGATTCTAATCAAACTCATAGTTTTAGGCCCCGACTCCTGACTCAAGAACTGCTGACGGGCCGGGCTTGCTGGCTCGGTAGGTCAAGGCTTTGTTGATTTCTTCGAAGCGATCGATCCGATCAAATTTGCGGGCAACTTCGTCGCTGTGGGTCACAATCAGTATGGCGACTTGTTCAGCGCGGCAGACTTGTTGGATCAGTTCAATAATGGTGGTTTGGTTGGCTGGGTCCACGTTGGCAGTGGGTTCATCCGCCAAGAGTAAGCGAGGTTGATTTGCTAAGGCGCGAGCGACGGCAACTCTTTGTTGCTGCCCTACAGAGAGCTGTTTGGGAAGATAGTTCAAGCGGGAGCCTAAGCCAACTTTTTCGAGCAACTCTTTTGCGCGAGCGTGGCTCACACCTTTGCGAGAGAATTTCATTCCAATCTTGACATTCTCTATGGCTGTGAAAGCAGGAAGGAGATTAAACGTTTGGAAGACGTAGCCCATTTTGGCGGCGCGGATGCGATCTCGACCTGCTTCGGAGTACTTTGTTAGTTCCACGCCATCCAGCAAAATAGACCCGGAATCACAAGAGACTAGGCCGGAAATGATGTGAAGCAACGTCGTTTTTCCGCATCCGCTTTCGCCTCGCAACACGACTTGTTCCCCGGCTGCAATGGAAAATAGGGGTATGTCGAGAATCGGCAAAAGTTCGCCGGTCGGATCTCGATACGATTTTTTTAGGTTGGTGATGTTTAACATGAATTCCTATACGTTCAGCTAAAGGGTCGGTTCGTTAGACGACCTATCTTCCTTGGGTGCGTCCCTTCATGGCCCGTTGCATTTCGCGTTTGGCATCATTCTTTTTGAGGGTCTCGCGTTTGTCGTGAGACTGTTTGCCTTTGCACAATCCGATGACACATTTTGCGATCCCGCGATCGGTAAAGTAGACTCGCAGAGGGATTAAGGTTAGGCCGCGTTCTTTGGCTCTTCCTGCGAATCGACTGATTTCCCTTTTATGCAAAAGAAGCTTTCGTACTCGTTTGGTAGGATGGTTCCAAAACGTTGCTTGTCGGTATTCATCGATCTCGCAACCGACGAGCCATAGTTCGCCGTCTTTGATGCGTCCGTAGGCTTCTTCGATAGAGCAGCGGCCATTGCGGAGGCTTTTGACTTCGCTACCGTGCAAGACCATTCCGCATTCGAGAGAGTCGAGGATTTCATAGTGGAACTTGGCTTTGCGATTTTCGCTGATCGATTTAAAGCTCGCCGCCTTGGTCTCTTTGGGTTTGGTTGGTCCAGTCGGAGGCTTGGTGGGTGTTGAGGCTTTACTTTTTTTCTTGCTCATGGTGAAGCTTTCGATTTAGCGGGTGTGGCGGGCTCGTACTGAAGAACCGCAAAGGAGTCGTTGGACTCCGCAGAGGTCGGATAAATTTGTTTGTCTTTGGGTATCGTCTGTCCGTTAACTCGTAGATCGAGTAGGACGTATTGGATCTGGTATTTGTTCACGAGTCGTTCCAAGTCTTCGGTCGACAGTGGCTGCAACTGTTTGAGTTTGTCGAATTTGTAGGCCTCATTCAGGCGGGCACTCCATTCTACGACCGCTTGTGCGTTTTGAGGCATATCTTTCCAGACTGCCAGCTCGGGGCGGCGAGTTTGCCATTTGAAACTTTGTTGTCGACGCGGAGTTAGCCAGAGTCCCGATTCGTCCGTGTTTTCGTTGATCCAGCGACAAACCGCTTTCCAGTCCTCGTACTGCTTTAGCCTTGTTTCAAGCGAGTCAGTTTTCAACGAAAAACTTTGTTTTTCTCCAGCGGGGATATCAAGTTCGGTGTTTCGCTGGTAACGAGTCACGAGGAGCGAGACGACCAAAAACAGACCAATGCAAGCGAGGGTTTTGCGAGTTTGTAGCGCCTGATGCGTATTGAGACTCAGCTGGCCAGTCACGACGGCGTAGAAAAGGAGCGAGGCGCATAGTGGCAAGGTGACATCGTTCCATCGGAACCAGTAGAACCGCAGAATCGACGACGCAAACTTCGGTGCAAGATGACTGAAAATCAAATCAAAAATCAATCCGCACATCGAGAGTGTCAACGCAGCGACACAGACCACAAACAGAAATTGGAATGACTTTGGTGCCGTGCGAATCCAGTGTTTGTAAGCCGCTAAGGATCGACGTGAATCCCCGAGGTCAGCCCACGTTGCGTGTCGAGTAAGCAGCAGCAGCGAAAAGGTTGCGATCAGCAAAATCGAGAATCCACTCCATCTCGTTTCGCTGAACTTGATCGGAGACAAGTGGTGGCCGAGTCGGTTGTAGACTTGCTCCATGGCACTCAACGTGGATTGGTCGCGTGGGGTGTCCAGATCCATGAGAACAGCTGGGGCGGCTCCGGCTGCAAATCCAACTCCGCAAAGGAGCAGACCAAACAGATGCTTTCGCAATAAATCCTTGGGTGTTTGTCGATTCCAGACGAGTTCCGTTAGCATTATCGCGATCGCAGCCGTGATGCTGACCCACAAGCCCGAGATCACGTGAAACCAATTCCCCAGGCCCAAAAGAGACCAGCCAACCATGGGTTTGGATTTAGAAAGTGCGGCCAATCCGCCAAAAAGAAACGCGTAAGCGATCCCTTTCGATTCGCAACCACCGACCACCCACTCACCCGCCCAGAGCCCCCATTCCATCCCCACTAGCCATAAAGCCGCCAGTACGGTTGAAGGAATCGGTTGATGGAAATTTGAGGGGCTTTTTGCAGGATTTTGATGGGGGAGGGGCACTTTTTCGTTCAGGTCGCCACTGTTGCTGCGGCCCGCGTCGCCACGGCTACTGTCGCTGCGGAAAAAAATACTGTGGCACAGAGCGGTCCAACCTAGAGCGATAGCGAACCAGGTAAAAAGGCGACCGACCCATACCGAGGTTTCGAGCGGCAGCCAAAGCGTGAGCGATCCAAAGAAAAAGTAAAAGGCCCAGTGGGCGTTTCCGGATCCGAGAAACAAATCGCCTGCCGCAAAATTCGGGTTCCAAAAATGAGCCGCTTTCGTCCAGTAATGAACTTCATTCACCTCCGGGACCCGGCTACCGGCGTACAAAAAAAAGAGCATTAGGACGCCGACGAAATCGACGGAGAACGATTCATACCAACGTTTTGGAGGAGCTAGCGTCGAGTTCGTAGCCGTGGTTTCGTCGAAAGTCACGCGTTAGGGGGAGGTAAGTGTAAAGCGGACTCTCAAGTGGCCAAAATAAAAAGCCGCCGAAAAATTGTCATAACTAGGCCTAATTTGCAAAAAAACGTAACAGAATTGTACGCTTTTTCTTGACTCGCGCATCAATGCACCTAGAGTTGAACATAACGGATCGTGGATCAGCCTCCCCAGGAGATGGGTATTTTGCCCACGGATTCGAGGAAGGGAAGTCATGTTAGTATTATCTCGAAAGAAGAACGAGAGCATCGTCATCAATAACGAGATCACTATTGTGGTGGTCGAGATTCGTGGCGACAAGGTTAGACTCGGAGTAGAAGCTCCCCGCGAGGTTCCGGTGCACCGTCGTGAAGTTTACGACGCAATCCAGAGAACCGAGACGCAAGAGCCCGAAAAATCGGAAGAATAGAATCAAACGCGTTATCGCTCTTTGACGTGTCGTTGATGTAGTGCATCATTTTCTTCCCGCGATCGCACATGGCTTTGCTGTGCGGCCCGCTCGCAGTGAGTTGTCTTGCTACCTGCGTTCTTTCCTCCGTTTGGCGTTTTTTGCGGATTGCCTTCAGTTTCAGGCTATTTCGCACCGAAAAGTTGCTGTCGAGACAAAAGATCTTTCGTATTGACAGTGGATCGTCGTTAAGTAAACTTCTCCTCTCGCGGATACGAAACAACTGGCCCCGTCGTCTAGAGGCCTAGGACATCGCCCTTTCACGGCGGTAACACGGGTTCGACTCCCGTCGGGGTCACTAGGTTAGTTAATACTAATCCAGAACATGATCGTAATCAGCGAAAGCTTCGAAACCCAGCCATGTGCTGGGTTTTGTCGTTTTAGGACTGTTCATAATCCAGCTCGCGTGACTGCGTTTACCATGACTAGACTTCAAAAAATTCTCGCCATGCTCGAGACCGAGCCGAATGATACGTTTTTGCGATACACTTTGGCGATGGAGTACCGCAAATCTGGCGAGACGGAAAAGAGCATCGCCTTGTTAAAGGAGCTCGCCTACAACGCGACGCCTCGATATGTCCCTGCGTTTTTTATGGCGGCGCAGCAGCTTGTTGAACTTGATCAGCTGGAGGAGGCTCGTGGCTTTCTTCGTGACGGTATAGAAGAAGCACGGACACAAAACGATCATCATGCCGCTGCGGAGATGAGCGAGTTGTTGGCGGAGATCGGGAAATGATTTGCAGGGAGCGTTTGTTAGAGCGTTTTCTACGATACGTGCGTGTCGGTTCTGCAGCAGATCCAAAATCCTCAGTCTATCCGAGTTCCCCGGGACAATTGGAGCTCGGCCAACTGCTCGCGTCGGAGTTAATCGCTATGGGAGCGATCGATGTCGAGCAAGACAAAAACGGATTGGTTTGGGCTACCGTTAACCCGAGCGGATCGACGGCTCCGGCAGTGTTGCTCAATGCGCACGTTGACACATCACCAGAAGCACCTGGGGAGAATTGCAATCCGCAGGTCGTCGAGCATTACGATGGCGGCAAGATCCTTTTAAAGAATGGCATCGTTATCGACCCAGCCGAATCGCCGGAGTTAAACGCTTTGGTCGGCCATACGCTAATCACGACCGACGGCAGCACTCTTCTCGGGGGCGATGATAAAGCCGGGGTTGCCGTAATCATGGAGGTTGCCCAGTCGCTGCTAGAGAATCCGAATGTTAAAGCGGCTCCGTTGCGGGTACTTTTTACTTGCGATGAAGAGATTGGTGCAGGGACGAGGCATTTGGATGTGTCAAAGATCAATGCGAGCGTAGGCTACACGCTCGATGGCGGTGGCGCAGGTACGATTGATGTAGAGACCTTTTCCGCTGACATGGCTATTGTGCGATTTCAAGGTCGCAATACTCATCCCTCGGTCGGTAAAGGAAAGATGGTTAACTCGCTGAGAGCGTTGGGGGCATTCGTGGCCAGTCTTCCTCACGACAAACTATCTCCGGAAACCACGGCGGATCGAGAAGGATTCATTCATCCCTACCACATTAGCGGGGGTGTCCAGAGTTCGGAGGTGCATCTCATTTTGCGTGACTTTCAAACCTCTAAGCTTGCGACCTACGCGGACCTGTTACGCGAATTAGCGCACAGCATCGAGTCGAGGCATGCGGGCGTTAAGGTAGAGGTCGAAATAAGAGAGCAATACCGAAACATGGGAGATGTGTTGGCAGGCTTTCCCAAGGCTGCGGACTTAGCAGAGGAGGCCTTCGGTAAGCTGGGGCGGCCGTGTCGGAGGGACATCATCCGAGGCGGGACGGATGGGGCGTTAATGAGTGCGATGGGGCTTCCCACCCCTAATTTGTCGGTTGGCCAATACAACATTCACTCGGTACGTGAATACGCTTCGTTGAATCAAATGATCGAAGCGGCTGAGCATGCCATCTGTTTATTGGGGCTCTGGGGTGAACAATAAGGCTCGGGCTTAGCTAGGCTGCAAGCCTCTGAGATGATAGTTCAGCATGAGCGGACAAGATCGTTCGAGCATCCACGGTCTTAAGTTCTTGGGCGAAACCGATCATCAACGCCAAGTCGCATAACCGATTGATGCGTCTCGGGATTCCTTGCGATAGCAGGTGCAAGTGTTCAAAAGCTTTCGCTGAAAAGATGTCTTCCCGGTTACAACCCGAACAGCGCAATCGATGCAGAACGTAAGCGACCGTATCATCGAGAGAGAATCGTTCCAAGTGACAGCGAACGGCGACTCGATCTTCTAGCGAAGAATGTTTCGCAACATGCGAGAGCAGTGTCGTTCCGCCCGCTAGTACGAGCGTTAATGGCGATTCCGTATCGCAAGCATCACCAGCGAGATTTAGTATGAGACGCAACGGTTCTAACGATCCATATTGCTCGAGCATGTGTGCCTCGTCAATCGCGACAACAGCATGGTTGCCTTCAGCTAGATTGTGGCGAAGAAATCGCTCCAGAGTTTCGATTGCTTGACTAAGGTCGAGATTGGATTTGGATTCGACAGGTCCCATTTGTCGCACGACGAAACGCAGCAGTTGATCGGGAGGCATCGCCGGGTAGACCACTTTTGTCACGGGAGCGATATGCTCGGGGAGTTGATCTAGGCACGACTCCAGAAGCATGGTCTTTCCCAGTCCTGGTTCACCGCAAATCACGGCCACAGAGCGACGCTGTTCGAGTGCATAATGTAACTTCAGTGCAGCGGCTTGATGAGATTCAGATGGGTAGTAGCTATCCGAATCCACTTTGGCGAGAAAAGGGAGTCGATGCAAACCCCAATGGCTTTCGTACATAACAATAGCTCGCTAACTGTGAAAGTTTTGTACGATACCAACGGAAGCGATTCCCATACCGTGTAGTATCGAAACGGCCGTGTCCACCTTTTCCTTGACGCTGAGTTCGGAATCAGTCACCACGATGGCCGCATCGATGACGCGATCTTGTGAGATGCCGATTAGATCTCGTTGTTCCAAATTGAGGCGGTTGGAGTCTAGGAATACCATGTCGTACGCTAAGGATATTCGCTTAACAATTTTTGCCATGCGATGCAGGTTGACATGCAATTGCTGCGTTGGGACTACGGCGCTGAGCGGGAAGAGGGTGATGTTATCCTCTAAGGACTTTACTGCCACTTCTTCGAGAGGAATGTTTTCAAACAAACACTCTTGCCAACCATGATCAAGGTCCAGTTTCAGTTGATCGATGAGGCTCGGATAGAATCCGTCGGCATCGATTAAGGCAACATTGAGGCCTGAGGCGGCTGCACTACGAGCCAAGTGCATGGCGACAGTGCTTCGGCCAACTCCACGTTCGCCACTGGTTACGGCGATAACCTTGAGGCCATCTTGATTCGCCAATCGTAAGTGTTTCGAAATAGCTTGAAAGGCAGCGGCGTCGGATTTTTCGATTTGCAAGAGGACAGCTGGCCAAACAAATCGATCCACCTCCCAGCTAGGAGAAAATGCTACCGGAAGAGGTAAACTCGCGGTGGACGAGCCGCGGTCTGCCGAGCTGCGATCCGCATGGCGATCGATCGGGCTGTAGTCGGTTGCATGGCGATCCATTCGGGCTGAGCCTGTTTTGGGCTCAGGTGGCATGTTTTCCGATGTGTGAATGTCACCATGTTGAGGCATGGGCCGGGCGGGAAAGCCAGATTGCTCGCTAGTTCGGTAATTGGTGCCATGTGGCAATTCAGCGCTTTTTGGCAATGTAGTGGAAACCGCACCGGCTAGTTTGGTTGATGCAGTGGGCATGTTCGAGGTAGCGGCTAAGTCGGGTGTGGTCCTGGCAGCGATCGAAGGAAGGTCCGATCGCGGCGTCACAATGCCTGCACCAGCCATGATCGGCGCGTTGGGCACAACCGAACGTGATTGAGTTTGATCTCTGAGGCTTTGGAGGTGATCGTTGACCACGATGCTCGGTGCGACTTGCATGGAGTCTCCTGCACTCTGACTTACGTAGATCTCGGATGTGTGCGGAGGTTTATGAAGACCATGGGCTGCATCAACTCTGAGCCTCGTCAAGGAATCGGCTGCTGATTTAATGTTGGATGTGGCGAGTGTCGCGGGTACTTGATTGTTGTTGGTCTGGGGGGCAGAAGTGGGGCTTTGACTAGCAACCGTTCGTGAGCCAACTCTCGCAACGTTGGTCATGGCATCTAATCGCGGCGCATTAACCACAATCGCTGGAGCCGAGTTCGATCTATTGGTTCCCTTCATGCTTCGTTCAACGCCAATGGGGGACCATACTCCACCCTGATGTTCTGGCTGAGGCAATTCCGAGACGGTGCGATTCAATTCAGGGGCTCGCTGCTTGCTCGGTGCGTGATTCGATCCAGTTTGATTCGACCCAGCGTGATTCGACCCAGCGTGATTCGACCCAGCGTGATTCGACCCAGCGTGATTCGACCCAGCGTGATTCGACCCAGCGTGATTCGAC
>JALOQS010000292.1 GCA_025459355.1 Pirellula sp. | reverse complement strand
TTGCTGCGAGCCCTGGACGCGAAATTCGGGGTCGATGTTTTGAGCCGTCCTCAAGTTAGAACGGTCGAAAACAAGGAAGCCTTTATACAAGTTGGACAACAGGTTCCGATCGTTGATGGCGTTGTTGTCAATGCGGTGGGAAGCGCTAATCCAATCGTACGACAAGACAAAGCAGGGATCATTCTGCGTGCGACACCTCGAATCAGCCCTGACGGTCGAGTGCAGATCGACGTCAACACGGAAAAAAGTGCGTTCATCTTAACGAGAGGGTCTGGCGTACCAATATTCACCGACGCAACAACCGGTCGTGTCATCGAAGCACCAGTCAAAGATATCACGACTGCGTCCACAACAGTCAGTGTCCAGTCGGGCGAAACGGTTGTCTTGGGAGGAATGATCACCAACAGCGAAAGTGTTGTTCATCGAAAAGTGCCGTGGTTAGGTGACATCCCGCTTCTGGGCCGTCTTTTCCGATACGATTCGAATCAGTTCGCTCGCAAGGAGCTTATCGTCTCCTGTCACATTGAACGATGAAGAAAAATGCTTTCATCTAGACCAAGAGCTCTCGACCATGAAGATGACGCCTGTCACGACCGAGATGTTAGAACGTTGGAATCAATTCAAAGGAATTCTCCCTGCTCCATCCATGATCGAGTCCCAGCCTACTATCCCGAACGGCATGAACGGAATCGATGGGACACTGCCATCACCCATAGAGGAGCCACTTGCTAACCCGCAGCAATACGAAACGGTTCTAGCAGTTCCGTCTAGTTCGCAGGCGCGATTGCCATAAATGGCGAACAATGGATGCGAATCAGAGGCACATTAAGACTTCACGTCAAAGTCTAATGTTGGAACAATGAACACCTTGCCGTCACCGATTGCGCCCTCACTACCGGTTTTCGCCACCGATTGAATGGTCTCAAGTGTTCGTTCGATGTAGTCTTCGTGGACTTCGATTTCGAGCATCACTTTGCGGAGCATATTGATCTTGTACTCCACGCCGCCGTACATGGCCGAGTGACCCTTCTGACGCCCGTACCCCTGGGCATCGAGCACGTTGATCTGGGTAACCCCAATGTCGTAAAGTGCCTCGCGCACAGGATTTAACTTGTTAGGTTGTATGACCGCCAATAAAAGCTTCACAGTGAATTACCCAACCGATCAATGTGCTATTTCATTGATTGGCAAATAGTGTTGTACGGCTAACTTGCTGATTGTCGCTCGGGGTATTTAATGCGACCATGATAGATTGCGGTGAGACTCTTGACGAGAGAGCGTTTGATCTTTTCAAGTTCCTTGAGGGTCAAGGCGCACTCTTCAAATTGCCCATCTAACAACTTTTTCATCGCGATCTTTTCAACCAGACCCTCTAGTCGCGCCGGTGTCGGCTCCACCAAAGCCCGTGACGCGCTTTCGACAGCATCGGCGATCATTAGAATCGCCGCTTCGCGCGTTTGAGGTTTTGGTCCTGGATATCGGAACGCTGTCTCGGGTGCTTCGTCTAGGCTGGGGTCCTCTTCGCACTTCTTGTTTGCAAGACGATAGAAATACTCGACCAAGGTTGTGCCGTGGTGCTGTTCAATGAAATCGATGACTCGCTGTGGCAATCGATGTTGTCTGCCCAAGTCGGCACCATCTTTAACGTGAGCGATGATGATTAGAGTGCTCATGGCCGGTTGAAGGGTGTCGTGGCGATTGTTACCCGCGGTTTGGTTTTCGACGAAATAGTTAGGCTTGAACATCTTACCAATGTCGTGAAAGCACGCGCCCACGCGAACTAACAAACCGTTTGCACCGATGACTTCTGCTGCGGATTCCGCTAACGCAGCGACCGATATACTGTGGTTGTAAGTTCCAGGGGCACGCTGAGCTAATTGACGTAGCAACGGGTGACTCATATCGCTCAGTTCGAGCAAGCTTAGGTCGGTTTGAATATCAAACAACCATTCGAAGATGGGTAGCAACCCTACCAGCAGTGGTCCGCATGCCAGGACCAATAAAGCTTGCCAACCGGCCTCGCTTAGCAGTCTCGTGGGCAAAACGACATCCGAGATGGATTGAACTAGACCCACCGCAGAACCCTCGGGAGTTCCTCCGAGTGCTTGTCCTGTCATAATCCCGACACCGATAATCGTCGTAAAAACGATAGCCGCTACTCCGCAGCCAACATACATGAGTCGTGTGCGGTTTCGGATTCGGCCGCAAAGCAAGATGGCTCCCGCAGAAGCGGCTGCTAATTTTACAAAACTCGACAAATCAACTCGTGTTCCAAAGATAACGACCAAGCAAACCGCTGACATGATAAGAAGTGCTGTCGGTCTTCCAAATGCGAGCGTTGCCACAATCGCGGCGATAGTTACGGGAGCAATGTCCGCTCGAAGCGGATCTTTCACAGTCAAAACTGCCAAAACAATGCAGCCTACGCATAGGCCAATCAGCCTCAGGAATTGCTTTAAATCAGTTATCAATCGTCGATCTTGCGACTGGTAGATTGTGAATCCGCAGAGAAGATACAAAGCGGTGATTAAACCAGCGAAAGCCGCAAAGCGTTGAACTTTATGCTTAAGTGTAAGGCTCTTGGTAAACGCCTCGTGCTCGGCTCGCAGCAACTCGATTTCTTTAGGCCCCAGCACTTTGCCCTTAGCCACGACTGCACCAAAAGTAGGATCGTAAGTGATCATGGCGGGTTTGGTTGCCGCAATCGCCTCCTGTCTTGCTTTGGCGCTTAGGTCTTCTCGCAGCGTAAGGGTTTCAGGTAACTTACCCGCAAGAAAATTGTGAACCATTCTTGCCAAAAGACGAGAGTCTTTCGTTTCGTATAGATTCTCAAACTTGCGAGTTAGGGAATCGCGAAGCGTGACAATCACTTCTGATATACGAACTCTTTGAACATCTACATCAACAAACTTCTCTTCACTCGCGCCTGCTTGGATGACTCTAATGAATCGTTGATTGCCCATCTCCAGATCATGGGTCAATGCTTTGATTAAGCCGATCTCCAAGTAGGGAGAAAAGACTTCTCTCATGGCCGAGTCATATTTGGAGTTGCCCGCATCGTTGCCCAAGCAGGTTTGAATGGTTTCGATGGCTTCCTGGTAAGAAATCTTAGGGGCGTTGGGATCGAGGGGTGATAACGTGAACGATTCGAGCAATATCGTTTGCGCAGTAGTGAGGGCGCTCAGGTCAGTTAGGTCATGCAGAGACATCAAAGCTTCTTTGCAGGCACCCTCCAATTGTGAAATGGCCTCGTTTCGATTTTGATAAACGCAGAACACTTCGCGAGCAGCCTGCAATCGCAGAACCTCGGTCTTGTTCTCGTCCTCGACCATAAAGGGGACACGTGCGAGGATGGCTCTCTGAGGCAACAACCCCTGCTGAAATGTGAAAGGGGGTTCCCACGCGCGCAGGAAGAGAAGTATGACGATGCCCACCGACATGGCGATCGCAAAACGACCGAGTGATTCCCACTCCGTGATGCGAGCGAACGATTGTCGCCAGGAGTACTTGTCAATCTTGAGATTGGCAGCCCGCTCGCTTCGATTCTTTACGTTACCGGTCGTTGAAGACACGTTTATGGCTCAATTACTTTGTTCTGGAACACATGTGCAGGGACTATCGATCCTCGGGGGGCTGATTGCGACCCGCCGCACGCCCACCCATGCCGTTGGGGCCGTCATACGCTGCAACGATTTTTCGAACCAGTGGATGTCTCACGATATCACCCTCTGACAATCGTACGAAACAAATACCATTGATTCCTCCCAATCGTTGCACCGCGTCACGCAAACCGCTGGTCGTGCCAGGTGGCAAGTCAACTTGTGATATGTCGCCGGAGACAACAATCTTGGACCCTTCACCCATTCGAGTTAAAAACATCTTCATCTGAGCAACTGTGGCGTTCTGTGCTTCGTCAAGTATAACAAATGCTTGATTGAGTGTGCGACCTCTCATGTAAGCCAGCGGAATGACCTCGATGATATTTTGCTCCATCAAGTATTTCACTTGGTCAAAGTCAATCATTTCATTGATCGCATCGAGCAGAGGGCGGAGGTACGGATTTAATTTTTCGTGAAGATCGCCTGGCAAATACCCTAGACTTTCACCCGCTTCCACTGCCGGGCGAACCAACACGATCTTGCGTATGGTTCTCGATTTGAGGGCCTCGACGGCTGTCGCCACGGCTAGGTAAGTCTTGCCGCAACCTGCTGGACCGATACAAAAAGTCATGTCGTGCCGACGAATCGCTTCTAAGTACTCGGCCTGCCCCTCCGTCCGAGGCTTTATCCGGCGGGTGGCGTTCCCGATGGCGACTTCGTTCTTTTCAAATGCGGGCGGCAGCTTTTTATCGAGCGAGGTTGCCATGGAGTCGGTCACATCCTCAGAGCTCACTGTACCTGCGCGATACACCTTGTCTTTGAGTCGTTCCAATATCTCCGTCGCCATGCGAACCGATTCCGCTGGTCCAGCAATACGAATCTGTCCATTGCGATGTGTGATGGCCACCCCGAGCTGATTGCGAACTTGTCTCAAATTCGTATCGTTGGGACCAAAGAGTTGTAATGCAAGATGAGGATCGGCAAGCGTAATGGTCGATTCTGACATGTGTTTTTCCAGAGTATCAGTTGCGGTGCGAAAACGTTACGGAAACCGTCGTTGCCCACCTAAGGTTATTGTATACCTGACCTTGGAATCGAAAAACTTTTACAACCGGGCCATCAATACAAGATAGCCGACAATTGCGGTCGGGAGTAAAGAATCGGTTACATCCCAGACTCCTCCGAGTCCCGGTAAAACGGCTCCACTATCCTTTGCCCCCACAGTCCGTTTAACCATCGATTCGAGCAAATCCCCAACCACTCCTACAACCGTCAACAATCCACCCGTAACAACCGGTCCCCAGATAAACGGGCCTGGCTCAACACCCAATCGCGGTAACACAACTCGAAAGCCGATGTACGCAGCGACAATGGAAAACGTCGCTCCCCCTATCAACCCCTCGATGGTTTTGCCTGGCGAAACCGATGGAATTAGCTTTCTTTTGCCGAATAGTTTTCCTGTAAAGTAAGCACCTGTGTCGGCAAATTTCACAGCCGCAACCAGTGCAATCAACTCGTAGATTCCCTCCATGGGAGCTCGCATCCGAATAACATGCCACATCAGCATGCATCCCATAACATAGGTCAGAACAAACGAAGACAACAACCACGCCAAAAGGGTTCGTTCTGCATGGGTCTCTTTTTGATTT
>JALOQS010000058.1 GCA_025459355.1 Pirellula sp. | reverse complement strand
AGAGCCAGCGAAGCGGTTGAACTCGCCAAGAAGCTGGGAGCTAACGAAGCGTGGGCGAATATTTCCCGCGACAATGGCGTAAGCTTTGAAATGAGAAATGGAGTTTTGGAACGAGTGGAGGAGAGCACGAGCCAGGGGCTCAGTGTTCAACTTTGGGTTGATGGTCGATACTCGGCCCACTCGACCAATGATCTCAGACCGGCATCGCTTGAGAGCTTCGTCAAAGAGGCCGTTGCGATTACCAGATCGCTTCAGAAAGATCCGTTTAGGGTCATCCCCGATTCGAGTCTATTCGCCAACAGACCGGACGTTGATTTGGATTTGGTGGACCAAAGTGTCTCTTCGGTTTCTCGTGAAGAGAGATTGGATTTGCTCAAGGCGATGAACGATCGCATTTACGGCAAAGACAAGGTCTTGTCGGCCACATCCAGCGTCTCCACCTCTCATGCCCATTCAGCAGCCGCCAGCAGCAACGGATTCCGCGGCAGTTACGAGTCAACCAGCATGTGGATTGGGGCTGGTGTCGTATTGGATGAGGAGGGGGGCAAACGACCTGAAGAAGGATATTTTGGCGGCGGCCATCATAAAGCTGAATTGCCCGACCCAGCCGAGACGGCTGACATGGCACTCGAGCTCGCGAGAAACCGCCTCGGCAGCACCAAGGGACCAACCAAGAAAACGACGATGGTGGTTCATCCTCGTGCTGCCGGTTCCATCGTCGGTCGTCTTTTGGGACCGCTGACCGGTGGAGCTCTTCAGCAACGTCGTTCGTTTTGGGCTGATCTGCTCAACAAAGAAGCGTCGGTTTCTCCCAAGCTATCTATCGTCGATGATCCGTTGATCGTGCGAGGGCTCGGTTCTCGACCTTTTGACGGAGAGGGTATCTCCGCAAAGCGATTGCCCGTTATCGAAAAGGGTGTTCTCAAAAACTATTACGTCGACACCTATTACGGGAAAAAACTGGGAATGGCACCGACGACCGGTAGTCCCTCAAACCGCGTGATGGAATTGGGATCGAAAGACCTGTCGGGACTGATCGCCGATCTGCCAGAAGGGATCTTGATCACTAGTTGGCTGGGAGGAAACTCCGACGGAGCAACGGGCGATTTCTCTTTAGGTGTACGAGGGCATCTGATTGAAGATGGACAAATCGGTGCACCGGTGAGCGAGATGAACGTGACAGGAAACCTTTTAACGTTGTTTCAATCACTGATTGCGGTCGGCAATGATCCGTGGAAGTACAGCCCGCTCAAGGCGCCAACATTGGTCTTTGAAGAGGTGAACTTTTCGGGGGCGTAGCATCGTTTGCGGTGAGACACTGCTGAACGACATCGCGCAAATCGCTAAGTTCTCCCAGGATTCCATCAAAGACGATCTCATCTGGATTCAGTTCTCCTCTTTCGGGGGAGAACTGTCGGGCTAGACAATTCCACCGAGGCTGCCATTCTTCTGGTAGACGGGGAATCGATCCTGGTGCCAATTGGTTGATTTCTTGCCACGCCGCGAGGCACTCGTGCTCTTCGCGAATCATACCCGCCTGCTGAGAAACACGGGCTCCTTCTAATAGCCTGGTTGTGACCAGTTCAGAATCAATCGTGTTGCTCGTTAACACATGTTGCCACGCGGATTCACGGCAGAACATAGGCGACTCGCATTCGAAATGCGTAGCTGCGATCTCTGAATTTTCTAATGAGTGCGCCCACAAAGAATTTAATTCTCTCACCGAGCTTTGATTTTCACTCGCGTTTCGAATGAGCATCCAGCTCTTGCGAATGGACATGGCGAACCAGCTAAAGGCGAACGAGGTGTACTCATCTAAACCGACCTCGCTCTCCAGCGATGAACACAACGATTGAAGTATGAGGCGAGCGTTTTCCCATCGCGACGAACACAGTTCTTCTTTGGCGCAAAAGAGATCGAACTGAACTCGCGAATCCGATTCCAGAAGAAATCTGGGTCTGCCATCCATGCTACCCAAAATGCCGTCATTAGAAGATCCGAGTGTGCACAGCAACCGCCGAGCAGCATAGTAGTTCTTACCATCTAAGAACCGTACCGAATGAGCCAGCAGATCATGACACACCCTCTCTGCTTGCCGATATTGACCGACGCGAATCAACGACGCCGCACACAGGTACAGAGCTCGTCGACCATTTGCAGGCGGAACCGCCGAAAGCGATAAGTTCTCCGAAGACGAAGCACTGCCGTCAACATTCGAGTAATTCATACATGACCTTCGTTTGCTATAATTCGAGAATTCAATTCTCTTTGCTGCAAAGCTAGGTCACCGGGGACGAAGGAGCAGGAATTGGATAGAAAACTTTCCCAATGCGGCGCGCTCACCTCGTTACAATCGTACTCCGAACGTGCTGATCTCACATAACGGAGCTGCAACGTCGTCTTCAGCCCCCTTGCGCCGATTCCCCGCAGGCTTTAGCGGACGAATCGACATGGACGGACTTAACGTCAGAACCAACCCAGACCGGGCAATTGGTTACTGGGCAATTGGTTACTGGGCTATCGGGGTTTCTTTGTTACCGTTTCTCAAAAAAGGAGGACGTGCTTGCTTCCCCTCAACCGGAACGATGGGCCGAACCCATATGTTTCTAAACCGCACCGGATCGCCATGGTCTTGGAGGGTGAGCGGTCCCGTCTCATCATGCTTACGATACTTGGGTGGCTGATTAAAAGGGGTATCTCCCAAGAGCTCAAAATGATTCAGAACCAAAACGCCATTGTTCATTGCCGTGATAAAAGCCGGACTTTTGAGAGTACCATCCTCATTGAATCGAGGAGCTGTCCAGAATATATCGTAGGAATTCCATTCCCCTGGCTTTCTATTTGCATTAGCCAGAGGAGGAGTCTGTTTGTAAATCGCGCCAGCTTGTCCGTCGAAATAGGTAGGATTGTCGTAGGAGTCTAGGATCTGAATCTCATAGATCCCCATCAGAAACAAACCACTGTTGCCGCGTCCCTGACCAGATCCTTTCGGTGGAGTTGGTGCGGACCATTCGATGTGAACTTGGCAATCGCCAAACTTGTCTTTGCTTGTGATCGTTCCTTGCCCAACGACAAGCTCTCCATCCACAACCTTCCATTTCTCGCCGTTCTCCCAGCGGGATGTATTTTTACCATCGAATAAAACGATCGCGTCCGAAGGTGGCAAGTGATTTTCTGAGCCGGGGGTCACGATGGGCGGTTGCTTCCATTCGATACCATTCAAGTACTCTTGCGCGGAGCAGAATCCACTTAGGGAACAAACGGCGACAGAACCCAACAACAAATGCTTGAGAGAGGTATTCACGATCTATATCTTTCCAAAGGTAGTGAAGAGGAGGAAAACGGTATATCCGGATGGTCGAACCTATTATGATGTGTCGAGCAGGGAAACACAAAGGTTACGGTCGCGTTATCTCCAGCAAAACAGGTGCCGCCAAAGCGACATCCATCCGTTCAGCCAGCGATCTCGCAATAGCCTCTTGGGTTCGAGGTACCTTTCCTTCAAAGACTACTGCGTCATCCCATACCACGGATACAGGTGAATTGAGGTCAAGTAGTTCGTCATGCAGATAAAGACGCAGTTGTTTTAAACTTGTCGCATTGGTGGATTCGATCGTGATTTTTTGACCTTCCACTCGGCCCCTGATTTCTGTGCGATCACCTGATTGATCAGGATCTACCCCCAGCCAATAAGATCTGCTGTGCTTCACGTCATCTTGCACCCAAACGATTTTCTTGGGCCACGGATTGCGTTGTCGTTCCTTTAGCCATGGCAAGCACTCACGATCTTGACCGTTCATCCAATGGCCCGTGTCGTAAGTCTTAACCCAGTGGTCGTAGCCACCTTCATCCGAAGCGGCCAACATTTCCAACTTCGTTTTCCAGTCCTTTGCGATTTGATTTCGATTGAACGCGGAGTCTTTTTCCCCCATGAACAATGCAAAGGGAACATTTCGCAATCCCTCTGGACGCGTTTCATTCGGATGCCCCGCCATCATAGCGACGGCAGCCCATCGATCTGACGTTCTGGGTGCTAATTGATACACCCCATCTCCACCGGCACTATACCCCATCAAGTAAACTTTGTTAGGGTTGACGCCTCGGCACACGACATGCGCTAAAATCAATCGATCAAATAAACCATCGATGTGAGCCTCGTGCCAAAGATTCCACGTATCACTCGGAGCTCGTGGAGCGACATAGATTCCTTCTTCCGGTTCATACAATCGGATTTGGTTCTTCCACTGTTGATCGTTAACACGCGGCGGGGCGTTTCCTCCCCCGTGCATCGATATGTACAGAGAACGCTCCCCCTCTGGTGCAGAGCCAAACTCTTTGACGAGTAACTTGAGTTTCTTGCCATCGAGCTCAATCTCATTGGCCGCTAGCTCTTTCTCAAGAGTCTCTTTGAGAGCTGCGACTTTTTCCTTCCAAAGCGTCTTGATCTGCTCGTCACTTTCTTCACGACTCAATGCAGCTTGATACGCATAAACGTTCGATCCCCACCCCAAGCCACCGCAGAGCGTTAAGGCCAGGGCGAGAAAAAAACCAGGCATCGATCGATCGACGCCATGAGCGGAACAACGGTCGGGAGTTAGGGAACGCACAGAATCATGAATCAAAGTATTAGCCCATTCGAACAAGGAGTTTTAAAAATCGATTTAACTTGGTTTCGTCGCTTTGATAACAAATGTCGGGTTTGCAGATTCGAGCCGCGATGTCTCGAGTTGATAGTTTCCGCGAGAAATTTGGATCATCCAGAATTGTGTCTCGACCCCAATCTTAGTCGCAAACAGTTGTTGCAGCGCTACCAAATTTTCCATACTCTTCATATTTGCAACCAGAGCTCCCCCCGGCTGCAAACGAGGCCAAGCCTGCCAGACTAAATCGGTAACCGCTCGTCCCGTCCCCCCCACAAAAATCGCTTCAGGATCTGGGAGTGTCTCCCAAGCTTTGGGAGCTTCACCGAGGACGGGGACCAAATTCGACACCCCAAACTTGTTCGCATTTTCGACAATCAAATTGTAATCTTCTACGTCCATCTCGATCGCGTACGCTTTGCCAAACCGAGCGATTTGAGCCGCTTCAATGGCGACCGAACCACTACCTGCACCGATGTCCCAGACGATCGAGGTATCTTTCAAGCTCAGTTCAGCAATCGCGATCGATCGAACCTCTGACGGTGTCACTAACTCGCGTTTAGGTTTGGACTGCCTGAACACTTCATCACGATTTCCGAAAAGCTTTAATCGGTTCGCATCCAACGGTCGGTCGGGCACGCCCGGTTGTCGCACGAGAATCATGACGTTGAGCGGAGAGAATTTTTGGTTCACAAGATCAGGCAACTTGGCCCGAGTTACTCGTTCATCAGGCGAGCCCAAGTTCTCGCAGACATAAGCTATAAAATAGGTCAAGCCTTTTGCGATCAAAGATTCTGCTAGCCGCGAGGGAGTGATTTGCTCCGAAGTGAATACGCCAACTTTTTCGGCGGTCCGGATTCTTTCTAAAACTCGATCCAGCGGTTGGGTGGCCAAGTTCGTGAGATACGCTTCATCCCAACTCTCTTTGACCCGTGCAAAGGCTAACTGCATGCTGCTAACGTGAGGCAAAACCTCGAATCGATCCTTACCGAGCCGATCGCACAGAAATCGAGCGGTACCGTAAAAGAGTGGATCACCGCTGGCCAACAGAACCGACGGACCTTCGGCTAAATCCAGCATGTTTGCGAGACGATCTAGATCCGCCCCAACGGACTCCTTCCGGCCGGCGTAGCTGGGAAATTTGTCGAGCAGACCAATCGATCCAACCAACATGGCCGAAGATGCAATGATCTCCAACGCTTGTTTCGTCAAGCCTGCAGCCCCGTCGTCGCCGACGCCAATAATCCAAATGCGATTGTTCATGCAAATGTTATAGCGTCAAACACTCTGGGCGGGGAGCCTCCGTTAACCTCAACAAGACTCGAAACAATCCCCCGATTTGATACCCCACAAATCGTCTGCGGGGAGGAGTCAATCGTCTGCCGAACGCGTCAAGAAGAGGGCATGCGTTCCGCCGTGTTTCCCAACAACGAAAAAGGTCATGATATGCCGCTCCATCGTCACACCATGACCCTAAATGTCGGAGGATCCGTTCGTGCGAATGATCCGACTTCCCAATCCATATTTCTTCTTGATCGGCCGACGGACTCGCTCCGATTACATGGAATGTGAAGAGCCTTACAGATTACCTAGCCCAACTTCCGGAAGCGGGTGGCATGGTCGCTTGCTTGTAGACTGGCGCGGCCGATTGCACCCCAGGTTGCCAACCTGCATGAGCGGTGACCGAACCCTGGGTCGGTTGTCTCGCTTTTAGATACGGACTGACCACTTGTCCTGGGACTAACAACGACATCTTCGCACCAGCCCCCGTCGCGTTAGGAGCAGTACGGCTAGCGAGGGCAACGCCGCTACCGGATGTGGCGGACGAACCGTTCCGGGTGTCCGCAACGCCATACAGCGTCGACCAAGATTGTTGATATCGGTTAGCGACATGATTAGCTTGAGGCACAGGGCCACAGCCCGACTGCGCATCGCAGCCAGCACTACCCCCACCCACGCACCCCGAGGAGCTGCATCCCGTGCTGCATCCCGTGGCGCAGCCTTGGTGTCCGTGGCAGTGGCGATGCTTGCATTCTTTGCACAATCGCGAAGCAATAGCGGCTCGTTCTGCTGAGTATCCAGCCCAGAAATCCTTGCAATTATCATGACACATCATGTAGCTAGTGAGCGCTGAGTAAGGCTGCCCGCTAGTCGTGGGATAAAACTCGGTCGGCGCGGTAATGGCTGTCGATTCAACCGAAGGAACCACCACAGGAGCTGGCGTCGCGTGCACGACCGGACCAGGTAAATCCTGTGCTACGGCAATGGATGAAAATAAGAGCGGAACAGTAATCGCGTGCATCATGCGTCGCATGGTCTGAGTCCTCAGAAGTAAGAAGGTCATCCGTGAAGGGGGGAGTCGCTCATGCTTACTCCCAACGGCTGCCCCAGCAGTCTCAACGCTTTGCTGAACACTGCGGGGGTGAACCGACAAAAATGGAGAAGGGGCGAAGCGCCCTGTGACGTAGCAACGTTTAGCTACATTGACCGCGGATGGAATTCGCGGCGGGATTCGCCATCACTTTCTCGATGCCCAAAGATGACCTCCGTTCGAGTGTTAGGCAAATTTCTGCTAGCAATTTTCTGACTGAATTCACGTTGACCATCCAGACGCTCGGCCTAAGTGAGCCTTAACGATCGCGCAAACTCTATTGGCACGAGAGTATCGTCACCTTCTGATGCGAAACATTTTCAGTCGGCGGCTCCGACCGCAAACCCTCCATGCCGGAAATTTTTGACCATTCTCCGTAATTTTTGACAGGTGCGATAAAATGCCCCTGTGAAATATCCCTGCCCCATCTAAACTCGGCAGGGTATAGCAAAGAAGTATTGGTCGCATTGTAGCTCATCAGCGAAAACGAATGCTCTCTAACGTTCGTTTTTTGAACTTTCGGGAGAAAGTGAAGCGTCCCATTTCGGAATTCGTCGTCAACGAGAATTCCAATCGACTTGGGGCATGGGTGCTTAGGTTGGGAGTGGCTTGTTCACAAGCATTTCCCAACGCTCGCAAGGCGAATGGACCTTCCCTTCTTGTGCTTAGAGGGAAGGAAAACGAAGGGCGACAACGCTATCAGCGAATCCATCGTGGCGTTTGTCGAGACGAGAGTAGTTCGATTGGTCTTACTCCGGATATGCGAAACTGCCGTGCGCGGCGGCGAAGTCTTGTTTTCTTTTTCTTGAACTGTTACCAGCCATTTGATTTTCAAGAACAAGAGAGATTTGTAACCCATGGGGTCCATGTTAGAAGGTTCGTTCACGCCAGAAGTCGACGTCGATGCTTCGGATATTGTTAACTCATATTTTTCCGACTCGTCAGACTCCGACACATCAGCCAACGCCCCGGCATCCGAGGTGCCCGCATACATCGCGGAACGCGAACTTAAAAAGAAACTAAAGCGAGAGAAACGCCGACTCGAAAAAGCAAAATTAAACGGCGATAGCCACAAAGATAAACAAGCACAACGACAAGCCCTCCTCGGTCATTCGGAAGCACTCGATCGTCAGCCAACCCCTGACCACTCCGATCGATCCGCTAGCGACCAATCGCCAATGCCCATGGAGACAAATGCGTCGAGCACAATCGTCTCTGAACAAGTCATCGAACCAATCGTCAAACCAGCCGGCAAACAAGTCGTCGACGTTAATGAGATCGTTGGCGATGAGAACCTTGCCGATGAGATCGTTGGCATCGACGCTATCGACGAGGTTGTTGTCCCGGACGAAACCAACAGCTTCAAGCACTTAGGCATTTGGGACGCGGTTTGTCAAACCCTCGCTGATTCTGGCTATAGCAAACCGACTCCCATTCAGACGTCAACCATACCTGCCTTGTTAGCTGGTCGCGACGTGCTCGGACAATCGAACACTGGCTCAGGCAAAACAGCTGCCTTTGCGTTACCACTCCTGCAACGTGTAGATGTCGAACTAAAGAAAACACAAGTCTTGGTACTAACTCCCACTCGAGAGTTGGCTATGCAAGTGGCCGCCTCATTTGAGAACTACGGCAAGTCGAGACGGGGATTGAACGTGGCTGCTGTTTATGGCGGTAGCGGCTACTCGGATCAGATCCAACAGTTGCGACGTGGTGCCCAAATTGTCGTGGGGACTCCGGGTCGCGTGATGGACCACATGCGAGAAGGACGGATGGATCTTTCCAGCTGCCATGCGTTTGTCCTGGATGAAGCGGACGAAATGTTGCGAATGGGATTTGTCGACGATGTTCGATGGGTTTTGCAACAAACCCCTGACAACATGCAGTTCGCTTTGTTTTCAGCAACCATGCCCGATGCGATTCGTGAAATCGCCGACCAATACCTTAAGGACCCGCACGTCGTCTCGTTCTCGCAAGAAAATCGAACAGCGACCACAATTCGCCAACGAGCCATCGTCGTCGAAGGTCGCACGAAATCGAAATGCTTGCAACGCATACTAGAATCCGAAGAGACCGATGGCGTTATCGTCTTCGTCAAAACACGTGCGGCAACACTTGAGATTACCGAGCAACTAGTTGAGCATGGCATTCGAGCTGCCGCCATCAATGGAGACATGGCTCAAGCGGCACGCGAAAAATGTATCGATCAACTTAAAAGAGGACTGATCCAAGTGCTCGTGGCCACCGACGTAGCCGCTCGTGGTCTCGATGTTCCTCGCATCACACACGTGATCAATTACGATCTACCTTTCGATACCGAAGCATATGTTCATCGAATCGGCAGAACGGGACGCGCAGGACGAAAGGGAGAAGCGATATTGTTCGTCACGCCTAAGCAGCGTGGCTTTCTGCGTGAAATCTATCGCAATCTCAACGCGACAGTTGAGACCATGGACATGCCAACCGTTGACGAGATCAATCAACAGCGCAAGTCTCGATTCAAGAGCCAAATCTTAAATCGACTTGAGCAATTGCGGTCCGCATCACATAGCTCTCTATCAGCAACGCAAAATGCATTGAAGTGCATCGTTGAGCAATGCCTTGTTGACAGCGAGGCATCACCGATCGAGATCGCAACCGTGCTAGCCACGATGCAATTCGATGGCAGACCATTTTTGCTCGAACCAGACCCGTACGAATCCGATCGACGAGGACGAGGTCGACGAGACGAACCTGGTGACAATCGCCGTGGAAATTTTGATGAGGATCGCGGACCACGACGCTCCAGAGGATCGCGCGACCGCGAACCTCTCGAAGTGACGGGAGATTTCTTAGAGATGTTCCGAGTCGAAGTGGGACGCGCACATGGAGTTAAGCCGGGCAATTTGGTGGGAGCCATCGCAAACGAAATTGGTCTCGACTCCAGCCGGATTGGACAAATCACCATCCACAATGAATTCAGCACCGTTTACCTGCCTGCTGGAATGTCACGCGATGTATTCAAAGTTCTAGGTCGAGCGTGGGTCGTCGGCCGACAACTAAGAATCTCCAAGTGGAAGGATCACGCCAGCGTTCGAGACGACGCCCGCCGCGAGCCAACTGACGATCGAGAGCAACGCCCACGGCACGGCAAAAAACGTCCCGAACGACGGGGACGCGGATTCAGCGGCTCGTTCTCAGGCTCTTAACCTGACGTTCTCCCCAAATCTCAGATCGTGAAAAACATCGCAAAACAATTGCTTTCGCAAGAGAGCAATTGTTTCTTGCATTTGATTGAGCTAGCAAAGTCCACCAACCATCTCCACCAACCAACTCGGCGTGGTACCGACCTCGTTGCCCACACGATTTCGTCTCTCGTGAGATTTCACTTGTACCTCGAAATCGTGCGGTTCTAAAAACGTTCACGGTGATTTTTCTAAGTGATTTTGCGAGATGATTTTTCTACATTCTGATCAGGGATTCCCAAAGTCGTTTAATCGCTACAATACCCGTGATCCTTTCCCTTCGTTGTTGTGAGTCCCTAACAGAGAGTCGATGCATAGGTATAGTCATGAACAATCCATTGAGCGCGATTGGAAAGAATCGAGAGAGCACGAGCGTATCCGGAGGCATGCCAACGGCGATGTCCATCGGCGAGTATTTGATTAAACGCTTGCAGGACTACGGCATCAAAGATTGCTTTGGAATACCGGGCGATTACATTCTCAACTTCTATAGCATGCTCGAAAAGAGTCCCATCAATATGGTGGGCTGCACTCGCGAGGATTGCGCAGGATTCGCTGCCGATGCTTATGCTCGGATTCATGGCATGGGAGCCCTGTGCGTTACCTATTGCGTGGGTGGTTTGTCGGTTTGCAATAGCGTCGCCGGTGCCTTTGCGGAGAAATCGCCTGTAGTCATGTTGACGGGATCACCGGGGCTAGGTGAGCGAGTCAACAACCCATTACTGCACCATAAAGTACGCGACTTCAGCACACAGCTTGAGGTCTTTGAAAAGCTCTGCATTGCGGCAACAGAACTTGACGATCCGTTGACTGCCTTTGCGGATATCGATCGCGTTCTCGATGCGTGCTATCGATTCAAACGACCAGTCTACATCGAACTGCCTCGCGATATGGTGGATGTGGTCCCGTCGGTCGTTCACTCCTATCGCAGACCAGTGGTTTCGTTCGACAATTTGGTACTTGAAGAAGCTGCCAAAGAAGCGGTGGAGAAACTGAACAACGCGAAGAAGCCGCTTATTATCGCCGGTGTGGAAATCCACCGGTTCGGCTTGCAAGATACCGTTCTCAAGTTGGCTGAAAAATCCAAGATTCCGATCGCTGCGACCATTCTAGGCAAAAGCGTGGTCGACGAAACGCATCCACTCTACATCGGATTATACGAAGGGGCGATGGGCAAAGCCGAAGTCACGCAATACGTCGAGGATAGCGATTGCGTGTTGCTACTCGGTGCGTTTATGACCGACATCAATCTAGGCATTTACACCGCTCAACTAGATGTTCGGAGTTGTATCTACGCCACGAGCGAACAGCTTCAAATTTCGTATCACCAGTTCCCCAACGTTCCGCTGGAAAACTTCCTCAAGAGACTTATCGAACTCAATCCTACACCGACCCACCGGCCCATACCGGACAGTTTGCACATTAAGCAACCACAACCCATTCAAGTGGAAACGGGCCGGCCTATTCAAATCAGTCGCATGATTCAGCGCATCAATTCCCAACTTGATTCGCACACAATCGTCATTGCGGATATTGGCGATTCGTTGTTCGCCTCCTCAGAGTTGGTTATTCGCGATCGGACGGATTTCCTATCTCCGGCTTACTACACATCGATGGGCTTTTCCGTACCGGCTGCATTAGGAGCATGTGTTGCCAAGCCAGGCGAACGTGTCTTGGTTATTGCTGGCGACGGAGCATTTCAAATGACTGGCCAAGAAATGTCGACTCTGATTCGAAATGGCCATTCCCCCATTATCATCGTGCTGGATAACCATGGATATGGAACAGAACGATACCTTCAAGAAGGGGAATGGAAATACAACGAGATTGCGGTGTGGAAATATTCTAAGCTTCCTGAAGTTTACGGTGGTGGCAAAGGTCACTTCGTCGAAACGGAAGATCAATTCGATGCGGCTCTCGTCGAAGCCTGGGACGATCGTTCTCAATTGCATCTGATCCACGCGAAACTTGTTGAAAACGATGCCAGCCAAACGCTCATGCGATTAGCCGAACGGCTCGGCCAACGAGTGTAAAGGATTCAACCTCCTCGGTCGCTTGAATATCGAATCCAATTAGCCTTACAATGAGTGGACGCACAGCCGCTCATTGTTCGTTTTTGGACTTAAAAAAGTACACCGCTATGGTCCGACAAAAAGCTTCTGAGTTCGACCCCAAGGCTCTTCAACTCTAGGACGAGTTTGTGCACGGCCGTATTTCACGTCGCGAGTTTTCGCAACGCATTGCGGCCTTTGCTATCGCTGGCATCACCGCCGAATCGTTAATCAATACCTTGACTCCGAACTACGGCTGGGCCCAGCAAATCGACCCCAAAGATGCTCGTATTAAGACCGAGCGTTTCACTTATGAGTCGCCAAAAGGTGGTGGCAAAGTCACTGGCCTACTAGCGAAACCATCAGATGATGGGACCAAATTTCCTGCTGTCCTAGTCGTTCACGAAAACCGTGGACTAACACCCTACATTGAAGATGTCGCGAGACGGCTAGCTGTCGACGGATTCTTGGCCTTGGCCCCCGATGCTCTCAGCCCGATAGGAGGTTATCCGGGCAACGATGACGAAGGACGCAAAATGCAAGCCTCCCGCAACGGCGAAGAAATGCTACAGGACTTTATGGCGGGAGCCCTAGCACTAAAGAATCACGAACTTTCGACAGGCAAGGTTGGTGTCGTCGGCTTTTGCTACGGTGGTGGCGTTTCCAATGAACTGGCAGTGCGTATGCCCGAAACGATTTTGGCGGCTGTCCCCTATTACGGCAGACAACCAGCCATCGCCGACGTCCCCAAGATTAAGGGAGCGTTGTTAATCCATTACGCAGAAACCGATGCACGCATCAACGAAGGCTGGCCAGCTTACGAGCAAGCACTTAAGGAGGCTGGCGTGAAATACGAGGCCCATATCTATCCAGGCGTGAATCATGCGTTTCACAACGACTCGACCCCACGTTATGACGAAGCTGCTGCCAAGCTATCCTGGGAAAGGACGATCAAGTTCTTCAAATCATCCTTGATGTAAAGCTCTTGATGTAACGTCTAAGTACCATCAACGGATTGCTGTGTGATCAGTTACTGCTCAATGGTCTTTGATCGGTTGTGATGGCGGCAGCATCTCCGCGCGAAACAAAATAGCGGTGATGAAACCAATCTGGCTTAGCAACAAACCGAATCAACAAGAATGTCAATTCACTTTGCGTCCCTTGTGGGTGAACAGTGCCCAAGGGAACGAGTGGACTGGCTGGTACAGGAAACGTTGCAAACCGGCTCACAGGACTTTCCAACACAAAGTCTTGAAGCGTACAGCCGACCGAGATGTACGACCCATTGCGAGCGGAATGAAGTGCGGTTGTTGCTCGTAGCGTTAAGGCCGGGTTCGATGCATCGACCAGGAGTTCCTTTTCCAGCCTAGCGACCTGCTGCGGGAGTGTAACGTTATCGGTCATCATGCAATAAAGTCCGGCTTGGAATTGACTCATCCATGTTGGTTTGGAGCTATCTAGTTTTCGAATTCCATTCGCAACAATTTTCGCGTTGCCCATCGACTTGGCTACCAAGGGAACCAAGTCCGGAATCGCAGAAAGCAAACGCGGTCTACCGGGATCGTCCGGTTGATACGAATAGAGACCAATCAGTTGCTGTGGACTGCTCGATAGTCGCTCTTTGCAAATCGTTGGCAACGGCACATGAGAGTCAATCTTCTTCGCTTGGGCCGAAGCAAACTGCTCTTTCCAGTAGAGTAATTCGCTCGTGGCCGAATCATAATCAGCAACTTGCAGTGATAGATTTGCCTTACGAGTCAGTTCCGCAAGACCTTTTTGGGTCGCATTGGTCCAGTCGTTTTGGTCAAGTCTGTCATCGATATCGGCTAGGGTCGTTAGCATGGCAAAGTAGTGTTCCTTTGCCTTGTCATCGGGAACGCTTTGGGATTCCGCTTTGATAAGCTTAGCGATGCGATCCAGAAACGCCTGCGTCAGATCGCGTGATTTCGCGGACCAGGGATCATCCGCAGAGGCAGAGAAACCGATGGAATACGAACCACCGATACCACGATTTTGCAAACGATGAAGCATGGCCGACGACTGCAATTTGGTATGTGCGATTTTGTAAGCATTGGAAACATGGTTTAGCAACGTTGGACCGTCGATAGCGTTTCCATCCCACGAACATTGTGCCGAACGTGATAATCCTTCGATTGCGATATCAATTCTTCGGAGAGTGTCCTGAATTTCCATTTCGTTCGCGTCAATCGTCTCCTTAAATACAGCGGTTGCCGTGGACACTCTATCGGCATTGGCGGCGGATTCCACACGACTGCGGACCGTTTCAAATGCTTCGGTAAACGGCTTGCGCTCGTCGAGGCTTAGGATGTTGGTCAACCGATACAGATCTTCTTTGAACGCGTCGGTTTTGGTTTCCGCTTCCTGCAGGTCACCATTTCCCAAGGCAGCGGCAATCGCATCCAGATCTTTCATCCTTTTTTGTTGAGTTTTTGTGAGTTGAGCTATGGCCTTCTGGCGCACCGGTGCACTATTTGGTTGAGACAACCATGCGTTGTAAGCCTCAACCAGCCGGGCCTGATAAAACGCACGTCTCAACTCGAAATCGACAGCGACAGGCTCGCCCATTGCTTGAAGCCTTAGATCCCACGTTCGCATATCGTCGTGGGCGGAAAGTGCTTGCGTAAGCTGCTTTGGTTCAATCGCTTTGGCTTTGGCAAATCGCTCTATATGCTCTCGAACCGATTGTTCTGCGGCCACCACCTTGGTCCAGAGAGCCTCTGCTTCTGGCACGGTCGCATGCTGTTTCAATGGTTCGAATGGGCCTTTGGGGGATGGGTCCGCTCCGTCGGCTGTGCAAACGAACCCCAACACGACATGAAACAATACACTCAGCGTGGTGAGCCCGAATCGAGGGTGGGCTTTATCCATGATGATCAGTTCCTCTCAAGATATTGAACAATCCGCTTATTGACGCTGCGCGTTTATTCTGGCACGAATCTCGCCACTCACCGGTTTCGAGTCGCCATTAGGATTGACGAGAACCCCATTTATCACTTGACAGACGAGCTCGCCATCCGACGAGGACTGAATCGTGAGCTTGACGGCTTCGTTATCTCGATTCGTCCAGATATCTAGTCCTTTGTCGTACCGCACGAACATCTGGGCTTCGATGACTTTCCCCACCATATCGTTGAGGGTTTTGGCGTCGACTGGAGCGTGAAGAAACACCGACGGAAGAGTCTCACGGTCACTCTTGCCATAGGACCGAATTTGCAATAGAGAGGACTTTGCTGCACCTGACTGGAACAGTTCCGCTTCTGCCGATGAGATTTCCAAAGATCGATCCAGCGTTAACGAAACCTTGCCCGTCGCTGGCAATGCTTCACGAACCACTTCCGGAGCCCTGGTGACTTGCTCTTTTACCTTCGACGTCAGTTCATCGACTTGTTCTTTACTGCATCCCGTTGGAATCAACGGCAGCATGGCACACAACCAACACAGAGGTCGTATCCATTCGGGCGGAGAGGGCACACGCGAATTGAACATGGTTCACTCCGATTTGATAAAACAATCGAGCGATGGTTACAAACCCCATGATACACGTGTCTTGAAGAAAAGTGGGACAAGTTATCGACCCACAAAACGAAAATAGCTCCCTAAAAAAGGGAGCTACTTCTTAATCAAGCGTCTTGAAGACGATGTATTCTTGTTTTTAGTTCGGGCGTGGCTGCAATGTTGCAGACTCTAATTAGTTGCAACCGCAGGTTGGCTCAGCAACTTCGCAACCGCAGCTTGGTGCTGGTTCGCAGCATGCGGACTTGCGTGCACAGAGCTTGCCGAAGAAGTTCTTCAGAATGTGCTTGCGTGCTGGCTTGGCACATGGATCAACTTCACAACCGCAGCTTGGTGCAGCAACTTCGCAACCACAGCTTGGTGCTGGTGCTGGAGCTGGTTCGCAGCAAGGTGCTGGAGCTGGTGCTGGTTCGCAGCAGGTAGGAGCTGGTTCGCAGCAAGCTGCCTTGCGAGCATGCATCTTAGCAATCAGGCCCTTGAGCAATTGCTTGCGAGCTGGCTTAGCACATGGATCGGTTTCACATCCGCAGGATGGTGCTGCTACTTCGCAACCACAGCTTGGAGCTGGTGCTGGTTCGCAACAAGCTGCTGGAGCAGCGTCACAACATGCAGACTTCTTGAAAAGACCAGCCGAAGCGGTGGTCGAAAAACTTACAGCGATGGCAGCAATTGCCAGGGAGGCGATCAAACGCATGGATTTCTCTCCAAATATCAATCGAAGTTTCCTTGAACGCGTCCTGAACTTCCTGGCTTGATGACCTTCCTGGCCTTCATCCAGTGCCAACATCGGTGATGGCATACGACGCGAGACAATCTAGAAATCACCCGCAGCTAACGAATTGCAAATTTTTTGAGCCAATTTCGTGCGAACAACTCCCATTCAGAGGTACGCATAAGTGGGTCGTAACGGTTAGAATACCCTCCGGATTTTTGTTCAACTCCTCTCGT
>JALOQS010000291.1 GCA_025459355.1 Pirellula sp. | reverse complement strand
TTGCTTTGTTGGGTGTTGTCGCGTTAGCTTCGTTCGGTTTCGCGTCCAAGGGTAGCGTCACCGTTGCGAATGAATCTTCCATGTCGGCCAAAGGCCAGCAAATCTGCTGCATGAAGAATGCGTATTGCTGCCTGGATAACCGATCTTGCTGCCGCCGTTAATTTCTGAGCGGTGCAGACGAAGTCAGCCTGCTCGAAGTCGAAACAACTTCGGGCAGGTTTTACTTTTTTGCAGCAAGGAGTGAAGAATGCAGGCAGGTTTTACTTTTTTGCAGCAAGGAGTGAAGAATGCAGCAATCAGAGTCATCCAACTCGCTGAAGACAACATCCACAGGGGTGGCGATCGAGAACGTTTCAGTTGAAGAGTTAATCGTTTGGGTACGTGGGGCCGCCGAAGGTAATCGAGAACACCAGAAGCGGATTTACGAACTCTTGGGTTCGAGGATTTATCGAGTGATCCGCAAGATTGTTGGGCCGAGCAATGCCGACGACGTGATGCAAGATTTCGTCATCCAGTTGTTTGCTAAGCTCAATCAATTTCGCTTTGAATCCTCGCTAGAAACGTGGGCACACCGAATGGCGGTCAACCAAAGTTTGCAATACTTACGTAAGACGAATCGCGAAGAACAACGCGTCCGAAAGGTGGCGAGCATAACGGAGATGATCGACGATCCCTCAGGTCAAGCGAAAGCAGATAATGCGGAAGTCTTGCGGCTTGCAATGGAACAAATTTCCGGCGAGCAGCGTGCCCTTCTGCACATGAAGGAAGTCGAAGGACTTGGCTACGACGCGATTGCCAGCGTGCTCGGTATTCCTGAAGGCACCGCTTGCCGTCAGCTAGTAGAGCAGTACCGAGCGATCGGCGTGTTGATGCGTCAATCGGAAGCGACTGTCGATACCGATGCCCTCTGGGAGCAAGTCGCAAGTCGTTTGGACGAGCAGTTGGTTGTTCCTATCTCCTCAAAATCACAGCCTAAGAATTGGGTATACGTGATGCTGGCGACCGCAGCTTCCGTTGCTCTCATTTGGTTTGTGGCGAGAAACAATTCCTCGTCCGATCACGATGGTGGCCTTGCATCGCATGAGCATGCGGCTCTTGCGGTCGTGCAATCGGAACCACAAAATATCTGGGCTATGAACCAGCTCTTTTCAAGAGTGTCCCAGAAGGGTTCACCCGTGTTTCGACTCACGTTCTAAATATGCCGTGTTGCAAGTGCTCCGCGTCAATTTGCGAACGAAGTGATGGCACATCGCTCATCGTATTCGAACACAAGGATGAACAACCAGTGTGGTTTGGCGATTCTCCATCGATTGAAACACAGTGTGCTGGTAAGACATGCAAGATCGTCGAATCCGAATCCGCTGGCCAATTGGCTGTCAGTTGGAAGAGCGAGGATCGGCAATTAACGATGATCGGTGCGAATGATATTTCAGAAGTCAACCAGTGGGTTGCTTCGATGAAGCTGTAGTTGGGTAACCTAATTATTTTCAAGAGGTCATAATGATGCGTGGTTTAAGTAAGTTTTTCGGATTGGTAGTAGCGGTTGTTTTCGTTGGAATTTCCCTGGCGGATGAGCCAAAGAAGGAGAGTCCAGAGCAACGTCGCGAGCGATTGCGAATCGCCGTTAAGCCTGACGCAAAGTACCTCGACAAGATTCGAGCAAACTTTGCAAAAGCTCAAGGTCATTGCCTCGTCATGACCGACAACGAAGTTTCGGAGAAATCCAAGCATGGCATTGTCGAGGGGCATGCCGTGTTTGTCTGTTGTCCACCATGCATCAAAAAGATGGCCGCTGCTCCTGAGAAATTTCTTGCGAAGCTTGACGATCTCTATGAAGCGTCGCTCAAGAAGTAGTTTGATTCAACTAATAACGAAGGTCTAAAAATGAAAAAAAGAGACTGGCTGATTGCGAGTTTGGCTTCGAGTTCTGCACTTGGCCTATTGATCATCGCAGGGTGCAACCCAGCCAACCAAGTCAGTGATGCGGGCGCACATACCTCCCAATCAACACTTGAGAAGGCCAAACCAGGGAACGCTAAGGCTTCCGATGTGCAGTCTACGGCGACTACATCGTTGGAATCAGAAACGGAGCACGGGCACAAAGCCGGTGCTCACGGCGGAATTATGGTTTCGCTTGGTAGGGATAGCTATCATGTTGAAGCAGTTGTCGAGTCTGACGGCAACATTCGCCTTTATACACTTGGCAAAGACGAAACTCGTGTAATCGATGTCGAAAGTCAATCGATGAAAGGCTTCGTCAAAGCGGAGGGAGATGCTGACTCCAAGAGCATTGCCTTCGAGCCCAGCCCGCAAGATGGCGATGCCGAGAACAAGACATCCTTGTTCGTTGGGAAGCTGCCGAGCGAATTAATTGGTCGAAAGCTTGATGTGACAATCCCTAATATTCGCATCGCCGGTGAGCGTTTCCGACTGGGTTTCCAGTCCGGGCAAGAATCTCACGGCGATTCACCTGCGATGCCAGACAAACTAGCAGACGATGCAGAAAGGGACCTCTACCTAACTCCCGGAGGTCGGTATACAGCGGCAGATGTCGCGGCCAATGGAAACGTCACAGCATCGCAAAAGTTCAAGGGGATAAAGTCCGCACATGACATGAATCCAAAGTCAGGTGACCGTATTTGCCCGATCACAGAAACCAAGGCGAACCCAAAGTTCACTTGGATTATCGATGGGAAGCCGTACCAATTCTGTTGCCCACCATGCATTGATGAGTTTCTCAAAACCGCCAAAGCCTCGAACGATCCACTCCCCGATCCTGATTCGTTCGTGAAGTAGTTGCGAGGTCTGCGATGATTGCCTGTAAACGCTGCGGTTGGGTCTTTTTTTTGTTGATGGCTTATTCCATTAGTAGCGCTCACGAAGGGCATCAGCCGCTACCGACCAAAGGCGTTCAAGTTGATACAGATCGAGGCTACATCACTCTTTCAGGACAAGCTCGCGATGCGATAGGCCTTGAGACTGCCGACGTATCTATAGGCGAAGTGTCCTCGGGTCTATTTGCATATGCCGAATCCGTTGCGCCCTGGAATTCAAAAGCGTTCGGGTCGGCGCAGATATCGGGGCGGATTACGCGGTTGCTTGTTCGTCCCGGCGATAATGTTGAGAAGAATCAAGTCGTCGCTGAACTCTCAAGTCGCGAACTTGAAGTCCTTCAGCTCGAATACAACCAGGCTAAGAAGGAGCTCGCACTCAACAAGCAATTACTCGAGATGACGAAACCGTCCGCCAAGGCAGGCGCAGTTCCCATGCAGAGACTACTTGATGTGGAGAATGCCTATCAACAGAGTGAGAACAGCCTCGCTATCGCACGCATCCGCGCAAAAACGCTCGGCGTCGATGCAAATACGCTTGAGCAAAGCGAACTGCTACCGATTCGACATTTAGTGCGATCTCCGATCGCTGGTAAGGTGATCCACTCGGATCTTTCGGAAGGGAAGTTTGTAGACGCTTTTGAGCACCTTTTCGAAATCGTTAATAGCGATTTTACGTGGGTGAGGCTGCAAATACTCGAAAAGAACTTGTTTAACGTTTCGATTGGGCAGAAGGTAACTCTAGAGTTTGCCGACGGAAGACTGAGGATCGAAGGAGCTATTGATCGATTAGACGCAGGTCTGGAACCCAAATCACAAGTCGGCTGGGCTTGGGTATCTGTTTCAAATCCTGCAGTGGTTCCGGGCTTAGTGGGTAATGCAGTAATCCACACCAACTCCCAGAATGATCGGATTGCGATTCCACTCAGATCGGTGTACAGCGACGGACTTCAAACTTATGTTTTTGTCGAGGAAGCATCAACTCGCAACTCAGCAGAATATAAAAAGCGAAACGTGACGATCGGCTCCAGGAGGCTAAGTCCAAAAGGCTCTGCAACTTCCCTTGTCGAAGTCGTCCAAGGAGATGTTTACCCGGGCGATCGCGTTGTCGTTAAAGGTGGGCATGAGCTGTCGAGTCTGTTTTTTCTAGGAGTGCTCAAACTTTCTCAACAAGACCGCATTCGACTCGGCATTGAGACGGCAACTGCCACTCATCGACAGATTGGTAATGCTATCCCACTTTCCGCCAGCATAATGTTGCCACCTGAGAATCGATCGGTCGCATCTTCTCAACTTGCTGGCACGATCCAATCACATACGCTTAGCCCAGGGAAAGAGGTTCGCGCGGGCGAACTGCTGATGGAGATTGCGTCTCCCGAGTTCTATACATTGCAATTGGATCTACTGAAGACAAAGCTTGATGCCGATCTGTCCCGACAACGAGCACAGCGATTGAAGGATAGTGGCAGCGACGCGATCTCACGTCGCGTCTTGTTGGAAGTATCCTCAATGGCAGATCAGTTAGAAGGGCGTGCTGAAAGTTTGAAACGTCAGCTATCGTCATTGGGCCTCAACGCTAATGAGATTGAATCGATAGTTAGAGAAAAGAAAATCATCGATTTCCTGCCAATTAGGGCAGAAATTGACGGCCGACTTGTCTCTTGGGTCGGAACTTTGGGGGAAACGGTTGTTGCTAATCAATCGCTTGTTGAAATTCAAAATTTGAATTCGATTTGGATCGAAGCACATCTGCCAACACAATTGCGAGACCAAATCTCTATTGAAAGCTCAGGCCAGGCATCAGTCCTTTCCAATGACATCATCCAATTCCCAGTTCGCGTAGTTCGGGTTGGGCCGATCGTCAGCGAAACGACAAGAACTCAGCGAATTTGGCTTGTGCCAAATCTCAACCCTAACCTGACTCAGAAGCAAGCCACAATCGATCATGCCTCGCTCACACAACAAATAGGCATACTGCGTGATGGGATGCAACTCACGGTGTTGATTAAAACCACAGATGGCCCATCTGCTTTAGTTGTTCCGTCGGTTGCTGTCCTGCGAGACGGCTTACACTCCTTTGTATTTGTGCAGAGAGCAGATGACTACGTTGAGCGCCGCAGGGTAACGGTAGGACGAGCAGACGGCGAGTTCATCGAAATCACTAGTGGAGTTGTTGCTGGCGAGGCTGTGGTGTCCGCAGGCGGTCGAGAGTTGCAGACAGCGTTTGCATCACTGAGGTAATCAATTGCTAGACGGAATCATACGCTTCTCCTTGCACAATCGAGCTATTGTCGCTATCGCGTCCCTTTTGGCGATGATTGTTGGCGTATCGTTAATGCGAACGATGCCTGTCGATGTATTTCCTGATCTTAACAGGCCAACTGTCACAATCATGACAGAGGCCCCAGGACTGGCACCAGAGGAAGTCGAGGTGCTAGTCACTCGCCAAATTGAGTTGCTCCTTAATGGAGCTACTGGCGTTAAACGTGTCCGCTCTTCTTCCGCGATCGGTCTTTCCATTATTTGGGTCGAGTTCGATTGGGGAACGGATATCTTCATCGATCGTCAAATCGTTAATGAAAAACTGCAACTTGCACAATCCAAGTTGCCTCCGAACACGAATCCAACACTCGCTCCAATTTCTTCCATTATGGGAGAGATCATGTTGCTCGCTCTTCGGAGTGATTCTCCTGCAAAGTCCGCAGCCGAAGCCGATGACAAGGCCATGGAATTGCGAACGCTCGGTGAGTTCACCGTTCGCAATCGATTGCTAGCAGTCGAAGGTGTTTCGCAGGTCTCGGTGATGGGAGGAATACTTCGCCAGTACCAAGTTCTCACGTCGCCTTCGCGACTTGCGGCTCGCAACGTCACACTCGCGCAGCTAACGGAAGCGACGACAAAGGCTAATGTGTTGGCCGGCGGTGGCGTCATGAATCGAGGGGATAAGGAATCCTTGCTGCGTATTCAAGGTCAATCGCTGACGCTTCAGGAGATCGCCGCCACTCCTATTCTGTGGCGAGAGCAAATCCCGATTCGAATCGGAGATGTCGCAGATGTCGTTTTTGGAGGTCCAATCAAACGTGGTGACGCTTCCGCTGTTATCAAGATCGATGCGGATACACACTTCGCAGTTACTCATTCAAAGGAGTATGAGCAAAGCAAGGCGGCTGAGAAGCCTAGTGAGCGATCGACCCCGGAAAACAACAAAGCTACGCCCGTGGCATATCGCGAATTGCGCGGTGGCACGGCTGTAATGCTGACCGTCCAAAAGCAGCCTGATGCTGATACGATCGCCCTAGATAAGCGAATCGACTTGGTGCTTGAGTCTCTGAGACGAGAACTTCCTGCCGACGTCAAGATCGAGACTGAGATCTTTCGCCAAAGCGATTTCATTGAAGCTGCCGTGGCTAACGTCAGCGAAGCGGTTCGCGATGGCGCAATTTGGGTTGTCGTAATTTTGTTCCTCCTCATGGGGAACTTCCGAACGAGTATCAGTTCACTGACATCCATGCCTCTTTCGATCCTTTTGACGATAATC
>JALOQS010000057.1 GCA_025459355.1 Pirellula sp. | reverse complement strand
AAGTCATTGTCATCTTCTCCAAGTAAAAAACGAAATTCAACTAAGGCGTGGAACCAACTTACGGCTCCTGGGTTCACCAAAATCTCCCTTTTCAGGCGCCTCGACTCCGAGGCCCCCAAAACGATCCATAAGTATACCCCCAAATACGAAACTCGTCGAATCAATCCGACTAATGCTACACATCCCGTGATCGGTCTAGAAGAATCGCAAACGGATGGGCCGTTGGCCCGAAAAAACGCGGGGGCCACAATTCCCCAGGCCTCCAGCCTGGGCTAGGCAAACCTAAAGGCCTTCGGCCCGAAAATCCAACGCATCGCTCCGCGATGGAGGCGACGCAACGCCAACAACGTTGGAAAACATATGTTTCCAAGGGGGCGGGGACATCCGATTTCAACGACAATACAATCCCGATTGATGCCTAACGGTTTTTGGCCCAACGGGCTCTAGTTTGCCTAGCCCAGGCTGAAGGCCTGGGTATCGACACCACACAAGTCTTCAAAGGGCCAAAGGCCCGGCCGTTTGCAACATACGTGACGATTCAAATCGAAATCGATGAGAGGTATGCCCGGGATTGTTCATGTTGCCCGTGACGTTAATCGCCACGCCAAACCATCGCAAACGGATGGGCCGTTGGCCCGAAAAAAAGGCGGGGGGCCACAATTCCCAGGCCTCCAGCCTGGGCTAGGCAAACCTAAAGGCCTTTGGCCCAAAACCAAGCACCAAGCACCAAGCACCAAGCACCAAGCACCAAGCACCAAGCACCAAGCACCAAGCACCAAGCACCAAGCACCAAGCACCAAGCACCAAGCACTAAGCACTAAGCACTAAGCACTAAGCACTAAATGCAAAGCATTAATCGCAACGCATTTTTTACAACGATTCCAAAAACCGGATGAGGTTCTCTAAATCGGCATCCGCCAACTCCTCCGTCAATTGATGCTTCTCATCCACCAACACTCCCCGAATTCCGTTGGCTCGATTGTCATGAAACAACATCGGACCTCGCTGGGACAAACCCCTCAAGCTCGGTGGATTGAATAATCGCTTGTCGTTTTCATCTTTGACCCCAATGTCATAAACGCCAAACGATGTGTACCGATCCTCGCCATGACACTCCGCACATCCAACTCGCTCGAATACAAGCTTGCCCTGCTGGATTCGATCGAACTCCTGGCTTCCCCTGGCCTCGTCGACCGACGGCAATGGTTCCAACGACTCCATGAACGTAACAATATGCTCGACTTCGTCTGGATCCAACCGCCGGTAACTGTTCATGGTTTTCCGAATCGACGCCACGGTTTGCGCTTCCAAGGTTTGACTATGACCGAGCCACGTGTACGGAGCCGTATCTTTGATCCCTCGCAAACTAGGAGTCCGCTTCGGTGCACCGAAGTCGAGATCGCCGAGATTGTCGGCCAACTGATGATTGGTGTGGCCATCAATATGACACGATGCACACGTCAACCATCGATCATGAGACAGGGTCGCACTATGAAACAAGTGCTCGCCAAGCTCTTTGGGCTCCAGCGGTCGCATCTTGCCCAGCGACACATGACGCACGACTTTCCGATTCGCGACATCTATAACCGAATACGTATCATCGAATTGATTGACGACATACAACTCACCTCCATCAGGTGCCCACGCAACGGCGGTAGGAAATCGGCCTACGTCCAGAAATCGGAATCCCACCGTGTTGACGTCCCCTATGGCCACTTGGTCGGTTCCCCCAACCGCCACGGCAACTTGGCCGGTCGATTGATGAACACTGATATCAGTTGGCTCGGCCGCTCCGTTTCCGGGAATACCGACGGGATGAAAACGGCCATCTCGGTAGACGTTGGTCTCTGCATCATCGAGCAATCGATCTACATTGACGACGCGAAAGTCGTTGGTCAGAAGAACGCCCCATTGAATATCTTGCGGGTTCGTACGAGCGAATTCGTTGAGCACCGTATGCATGACACCAATCTTCTTTGGTTCATCCGCCTTCGTGGGGATCTCAACCAGCGACCGAACCGAACTGCCGAACCAATCTTTTCGTTTTGTGATTTGTTGAGTGGTGGCACTGATGCGACAAGCGTCTGCACCAAAATGATCCGTCACCAGAAGTTCGTCATGGAGCATCATCATGGCACTGGGCCACAGCGGAACATCAATCGTCCCTTTGGCAGCCCGCTCCGAGATGGACTGAGAGTCACCTTGCAGCGAGAACACATCGACTCGCTTTGACCATACGCAGCTGACATACAGTTTTGACGAGGCCGAATCCCACAATCCTTTTTGGGGAAAGCGGGAGGTAGCCAGACTCTTATGAAGCTTGGCATCAGCTCGGTGCTGCAAGCTAGGAGATTCAATGAAATGAACAACATGCTGCGCCGAATCGATCGCGGCCAGAAACTTGCCATCCAAGACCGTTACGAGGGATTCGAGTGAGCCACCGATCTCGAGTCGTTGTTCGAGCTTATGGGTAAGGCGATTGAAGAAGAGCAATGAGCCGTTATTCTTGGTCGCCAGCACAAGCTGATCGGTTTGAGGCAGATGGAGAATTGCGACAGGTTTTCGGTAGTCTGCCTCATCGGATTCCGATGCAACGGAGAAGAAAAAAAGAAGACCAACTAGCAGTCCGCCGAGGAGCGGACGAGCGAGTTGGTCGATAAAGGGAGCGATTGATTCGGGGGTAGGTTTGGTGTTCATCCCCTTAATTTAGAGATTTGTCATGCCGTGCACAACAGAAATCTGCTGCAAAGCCCCCGCCGAAATATCCTGAACCCGTATTGAAACCTTAATCGATGGCAATTCGTACGGCGCCGGCGGGATTGACTCGCGCGAAACGGGAAAATTGTGAACGCCATTTCCAGTAACGTCAGGGATTCCAGGAGGTGAAACTAACCCGAATCGCCGCAAACCGTTTCGATAGGCGGGAACGACTCCAACGCTGGTTGTAAGTAAATCGAAACGCTCACCATCAATTTCGTAATAGTCTGTGTAGGTATCGAAATTCGGCTGGAAGATAAACGATGGTAGGGGTGTGCGGGCCAAAGCCCCACCTGACAAAAGCGACGGGTCTCGGATGTACGCAGGCGACGCAGAATTGGTAAGCGTTAAGATACCACTGCCATTTCCGCGAAAGAAATCCGAAATGCTTGCCCTAGCAGCTGGCGATAATCCAACGATCGAGGGGTGAGACAATAGTTTGTACCCCCATCCCATATCGGTGTGAGCACCAAGCGCAGCCACGATCGGAGTCGTCCCAGATGCGAGCAAAGTGCCATACCCTGGATCGCTCGGAGTTACCGCAGCGTCATCAGTTCCTGCGATTCCGGCAAGGGTCGTGGCTGGCTCGCCATAGATTGTGTCGTTACCGGGATGAGCTAACAATTTCGCTGCGGGGTCGAACGCTTTGACATCGAATGCAACGACATTCGTTGCTACGATCTCGCTCAAGGTAGGCTGGTAAAGGAATGCACCCGTCGAATCCAAAGTCAGTCGACTTCGCATAAAACACGGAGGAATAAATCCCCGAGCTTGAATAATGGGGGCAGGATTAACAATTGCCGCCCCTGCTACAGCCCAATTTAATGTCGTTTGCGTTGCGACTCGAAACGCAGCAGCCGTATCAGCACCTGTAGCGGAAACACCTATCTCATCGGTCAAAGCCAACATCGGTAGCAATGTGGCATCAGGATTGCTCCCACCGGAAACAGATACTGGGAATGTAAAGTGCGCAAATCGGTTTTCAGGTAACTGAAGATCGACCAAACTATTGCTCTTTACATAAACCGGTCTGGAACCTCCCGATTGTTCGGCTCTTTCCCAAACGTGAGGACTCAAACTGAGGTCACACCTTTGGTAAAACTGGCTCATCACAAATTTAGCCGTGAGAGGATTTTGGCCTGACAAAAGCTGTGGAGCCACGGGATTTTGGATACCGGTCTGAATCAGATTGCGATATACGGAGTTAACAGGAAAAGGATTGAGGTCGATATCACTTCGTACCAGCTGTACACGACGACACAGCGCAATTCGATCAGGCATCCCATCAACAGGAGCTAAATCTATAACCGTTTGATTCACCGATGTTGGTATATAAGGCCCCGAATAAGGTGTCGGTATCGGCAATCGATTGCCTTCGGCCAACGGCATCATAAACCAAGCGATCTCAGCGTGGTCAGATTCAATGGTTACGTCGGTTGTCCAAGCATTTCGCCAGAAGTTCGCTCCGCCACTTACAATCGGTGCTATGAAGTTATCAACGACTGCTACGCCAGGAAACAACCCTTCCATTTCAAACTTGTTTAACTGATTAATGACCATCAGAGCTTTGGGAACCGTTCCTCGGAATACATCCCCAGGACGTGCTTTCGCGGTCAACATCAATGTATCGTCAATATCCCCCCAGCGACTACCAAATAGCGGATCCGCCGAGGTAAAATTCGCCTGCAACGCCGTGGCATCCCAAACAGGCCCATCATAGTACTTTAAGTACCCGCTACCCTGATACGCTTGCGGAGACTTGCCATCGACCGTGCAGCGATCAAGATCTTGCCGAACAAGATTAGATAGGCCTCGAAGTTGATCGCTCAGGGTCAATCGCGTTCGCCCCTCGGAGACACTTTCGCTCAACACTTTGAACCCTTGCGCCAACGACAGCATTAACAGGAGCGTCAAAGTTGTTGCAATGAGTACTTCAACAAGCGTTAGACCGAATCGTAATTGATTTCGATTTTTGGAATTCATTACGGTATCTTCCTTTCCAGAAGAACAGTCTTTTTCACGTTGAGATCTTCCCCTTGCTTGTATCCAACGGGGGTAGATCGATCGATGATATAGAATCGTCGCTCGCGCTGAACTCCACCCGCTTCGTTTACATACTCTTCTCCGTATCCTGTCAACGGATCATATTCGAATAGCCCCACCGTCATCCAAACCGCGAAAACATTCGACTGATTGGAAACCAGATTCGGCAACCGAATCGCTCGCTGATAGTAATCGTAAGGTTGGGTGACGTTGACATGGTCAGTTGTACCTGGTCGATTTAGAAGCATCGGAGTATTGGTTAGAACCGGGTTCGAACCCCCAAGATCTAAAGTTCGCAACAGCGTTGTTTCCACGCCATGTCGTTGACGCATTCTGGCGTTTGCAACAGGGTCTGGAAGTATAGGCGCTAGATTTGCAGAAAGTGCGGAGCGATAGGCCCCAACGAATTGCGTCGGATAATCGGGATGCAATTCTTGATTGACTACGGTTCCAAAAAATGCGTTGGGACCAACCGGTGTAGCGTAACCACGTCGATTCTCAACAAAGGCCGCAGCAAAGGCATCTGAGACGTCTCCATACTCTTGGTTTCGATCGTTTCCTGTGTAGTAAAGCGTTTCAAGAGCCTTTAATGCGTGGCTTCGAATCCGAGCTCCAGGGTTTCGCTGGGAAACGGCCACCGTATTTACATTAATCTTGCCTGCAGCAACATACGACGGCTTGCTGTTGAAAGGAGCCAAGAAACTCGGACCGCGATAGCCTTGAGCGTCTGATCCATCGGGCAAGTAATATCCTTGCGGAATGAACGAATTCAAAAAGCGTGCCGCAACCGAATTCCGATTCGCAAGATGGCTCATCACATCAGGTCGCCAATGAGTATGAGCATCGGCAAACAATGGAGCCGTCTCAATGAAATCAAACAACAGTGCCCAATCAGCTTGACGGTTTGCTCGGGGGCCGTTGAATGGATTCCCCCAATACTTGGCCGTGTTTTGCCACTGATCGGTGGTTGATCCTAAATCGGCAGACGCAGGCAACGGAACATCAACAAACCATTGATTCATTTGCTGATACTTGGGGAGATGCGTGTACTGGTCACGAACCTCTGGTCCGGAACGTCTCACGGCGTAGTGCATGCCGAATTGAGCAGGCGAACTATGAGGAACCATCATGATTTCGTAAGGCGTCGCGAACTGACGATTTGCCCAGAGTGGACTCGCCATGTATTCGCCAGCGCCCGCAAAATAGGGATTGGCGGCGTTGCCGATGGGACGTCCAAATCCCTCAAACAGCTGATTCGAAGCGGTGCTTACCTCATCCGAATGCGGTTCATTGGTTGCGTTAACCTGGCTAACTAAGTCGCCTGCATTCAAGTAACCGAATGTGACCGTAGTATTACCAACTCTCCCCCAATCGCTGACCAGTCTTTCATGCCCTAGTGAAAATGGAAAAAACGATTCTGGATTCGTTGGAACGGCGGGAGTACCAGCATTAACCTCAGGTCTCGGCGGCAACATTGGTAATGCAGTTTGAACGGCGGCTCTCGTTACACCGTTTGGAGCTATTCTTGATATCGGCGACAAGTAGCTTACGCCGTTACCACTTCCGGGAGAAGTTACAAGCTCGCCCGTCTTGTATCGAGAAGCGAACAAGATGTCACGAGGTGGCGGGGGATTAGGAGCAAACATAGCTCCAGGAGGGCCGGAATCCCGGGCATCCATCTCTCTGGACGATTCACCGTTGAAAACGGTCAAGTCAATCGACATCCAATCGACGGTGATGTAAGGATTAAATGTTGGATCGTAGGGAACGTCGGGATCTGCTAATCGTTGAAGATAAGCCGCTCTGACATTCTGATATGTTCCACTTGGGTACATGTTGTTGGCCGTCAACACTGTATTCGAGCGATCAATGGGCACATCCGGAAACCGCTCCGTCCCGACATTCGCTAGGTCAACCCAACTATCCGGTAACACGGCATCCTCATCTGCGAATCCAGGGGTATCATCGCGGCGAGATCCCGAAGTATCTGCACTGTTGAGTCTTTGCGTTGGCAGATTCCCAGCCGCCCAATAAGGGTTGGTAGTGACAGGATTCGGATAGGAAATGTTTAATCCAACCCCATCTCGGAAAATCCTTGGCCGACCGCTTCCATTGTCTCTCCAAGCCGCTGATGGTGCTTCAGCCGTGCAAATCACGCTAAAGGGTGGTCTTATGTTGGTGAGCCACGGTTCGTTTGCAGCTGTATCATTCATGAGGCGAGTGGAAACCGTATTGGCCTCCAGATTAATTCGCTGCAAAGATGGAGAATAAATCGGACGCAACGCAGTATCCGTCATATCCGCTTGCAAAACACGAGCAGGATAAGCAGTACCTCGAAACTGATTGTGAGTTAAGGAACCGAAAGGAATACGATACTTCGGACCAACTACGAGATAGGAACCACCAGGTACCTCCACCGAGGGAGATTGCGCAACATAAACGCATCGATCGGCAGCCCCCGCATTGGCGGGTAACATATCGGGAATCAACTGAGTGGGCGCTGGACGCTGATTGGTAAACCATACAAACCGGTCGAACCCGCGAGCCATTGTTGGTGGACCACCAATTTCATAATGGAATCCATTCCCCAGATGCTGCTCCAAAACGGACGTTTGAGAAATATTAGCCTCTCCAGTCCTAGCCGGATCGGTTTGCCCGGCCACCGCTGGTTCAGTCGATTGCTGGTGAGTAAGAGTCGCCGCAGTGCCTGCGACCATTCGCGTTTGCGGATGGTCGGCCGCATGCGTAGCTCCATAGATGTCCGAAATTGCAATTCGCCAAACAGGTTGTTGCCCCCAAGCGACGGACGGAGGCGCTAGCCTCGACAAATTCAATCGCCGCTCTCCTCCAATGTTGGTATATAACGAAGGGGTGCCCGCAAACGTCGGATCGTTTATCGGCCCCGTGGATCGATTGACAAACAACTCGATCAACAGGCCAGCATCGGGAAATCGATATTGATCCAATGAATCGTCAGAATTTGGATCCATTACATCATTAATCTTCAACGCTTGAGGTCGCGAAGAATTATCCATGTTTGTGTCTTTTAACTTTTTGTCGTGATAGGCCATTGTCTCCGTGAGCAACAGCTCTGGCATCTCCATGCCCCAAACGACTCCAATGTAGACACGATTGTTAACACCACTGACGGTTTCCAAAGCGTGATCTGGAGCCCAGTAAGCAGGACGAGCACCTGCTGGAGTACCAATTCCCGCTCCCGCACCAAAAGGAAGAACGTCGTATTCAAATCTGGTCATCACACTATCTGTGTCGCGATAGTCAACCACATTCACTGCCCATTGAGCAATCGCCTTGGCTCGAATCGCAGCGAGCTGGTATTGCGTCATGGTGTTTATATTCATACCGTCGAAAACGAAATCCTTAGGTATGATCAACTGAGCGAGACAGTAGAGATTTCTCGCCAACATTTGGCGGCCAGCCTGGGCGCCGCGAAGTGCCGTTGATCGGAATCCGGTGTTCCCTGATGTCCTTACCACTTGAGCAACATCTTTACCATAAGAACTTTGTTCATTCTCAGGGTTGTTTCTCCCTACACTTGCGTCCGAGGTATTACTCGGGAATGACGCTCTTGTGTTAACCGCCCCGACAAAGGGAGCGGCCGTCGTCGCAACGGGATGAACCTCATTTTCAAAGCTTGTGAGTTCAATGGGTTCATCGATATCGCCATTACCGTTGCTATCAAATCCGTTTCCGAATGGTCGATTCAAATCCATCTTGAGACCCTTGGAAAACTCCATGGGGAATAGCTCTGAGATGGCCGCGTAAGTCAAACCGGGGTCATCCGCAGCCGATGGTGGATAAGCCACAGTTCGATATCTCTGCGAATGCAGCATCTGGATAAAATGAACGTAGCTCGGCGCACCACTCTCAACGGCAACAACATCTCCACTTCCAAAGTTCCTCACCGTTTTGAAAGCAGCCCCCATAGGCGGATGCCGCAGCTCAGCACTTCGCGTCGTGACTTCACGATTAATCGCGGCTACATTGCCGTAAGAATTGGCTGCCTGCAAGTTGAACTTGTTAAACATATCCCTGATTCGTGAGGGATAGGCTTGAACATCAGCATCATAACGCCGCAATATGACTTCTAAATCCTCTAAGCCGAGCGGATCGTCACTGGCCGTTGCGGTCATGGCATTGCGATCGTACGGATCATCCATGGTCTCGGAAAGTTGAGCAGGATTGCCGTAAGAGTAGGGGTTACCGTCGATTGGTGATGGATTCGCCATCACGGGATTCCCAAACATATCGAAAGTCATGCCGACCGATCCCCGTCGGCCTAGCGGGAGACCAGGCATGCGTGCATTGGAAAACGGTAGATGCTGCTCTCGTTCGTTCACCTGACTGATCGGATCGTTTGCGAAGAGAGGCCCATGTTTCCCTGGAACCCGATCTAGCGTGCCATCGAAATAGTTGATGCTAGGATGCTTTGCACCTTTATAACGTCTCGCACCATATAGCTCATCAAAGAACGAGAACGTATTCGTGCCCGATTGCGTTAAGCCCACCATCTGTACAGGTAGACCATAAGCGGTGCCATCTAGTTGCTCGTCCTTGGTAAAGATGGTTCTTAGCGAGATGTCGGCAGGTCCAGTCCCCATACCTTGGGAAATCAGAGTTCCCGTTCGTTTTACACCTGGAAAGGCAGGTGCATCAAAGTTGGGCAAAGTATGCGAACGATCTCCCGCTACGTTTAAATTGATCCGAGAATCTAGATCCTGAACCAACAAACTAACCAACGGCCTCAATCGACGACCATCCGGTGAATAAACGATCCCTAAACCAGGATCGACCCAAACACTGTCCGGCATCCCATCCCCGTCATTGTCAACGTCCCACGGACCATTGATTTGTCGAAGTACGTAAGCCCTAAGTGTGTTAATCTCCGCTGGGGTAGGCGGCGTCGACCACGTCAACATATTCAAGTTTGGATAATCCGCGTGAGGTGCGAATCGTGGATTACTTGCAACTAAAGAACCGAATCGAACACTCATGATTCGTCCAGTCGATGCATCAATCAATCTCAACAACTCGGCAACATCCCCTGCTGTCAATGCACTTGGATTGCCGAACACATGGCTAATGTGATTGATAACAGCCGGTCTGTGAAATGACGGAGTTATCGAGGGAGCCCCGTTAAATGCTGTCTGATGAGCCAAAAACATGTCCCGATAATCAGGTACGTCAATTCCCTCATTGCTCGCGCCGTACAATCTCAATTCGCGATGATCGGTTCGTCGCGATCCAACCCCCTCAACTCCCACTTGCGCATTGAAGAGATTCGTGGCCATGACCAAATTGTCTTTCAAGTAGTCATAGTGTGGCAAGATAGCAGGACTGATCGGCCGACTGGTTCTCAGCAACCTCCTCGCATCAATGTTGCCGAAACCTGGGACCGCAGTCGGTTGATTCATCGCGTTAGGAACCACCGCAATGTCTTCAATACCAATACCAGGATAGTTGAATGCCGCGTCGTTGATGATGAGTTTGTAGCCGACCATATTGGCCGCAGATGGTGGAGCCAAAGTGGTCTTTGCATAGAACAATGTGGCAGCCCCAAACTCTGCAATCCAATCGATAACGCCTCTTGAGACAGATCGAATGGTTCCGTCTCCCGCCAAGACTTCGCCAGTAACTCGCATGTTAACGACTTCGTTCAAGTCGATGAGTACCGAGTATTGGATAGACAGCGCATCGGGAGCGACCCCCAAATTAGGTCTCCAAGGAAGCTCTGGAAGCGTAGCTGTGTTGGGGTCAAGTGTCGTTCGATCCGCCTTGCCTACATACTTGAGAATTCGGAAGCTCTGACCAGTGAGAGGCCCCTCGGTGAAAGTCAAAAGCCGAGAGTTGTAATCATTCTCCATATCGCTCAACGGACCGTTGAATTCGGCGTCGCGATTCAACGACAACTTTACTAAGTTCACATTTCGTTCAGGATCCGCGGGAGTCGGCGGAGTCGTCGACCCATCGCCCGCTGCGGGAACGGCATAATGGATCACTGCGTCCGCGCTGAAATAGCTCGCCGGAGTGGTGCGGATAGGATCGGGACCGTAGATGTCACCTAGAAGATTGCCTGTCGTATAGAACACGGAGTTTTGATCGTTGGTACCTCGCAACAATTGACGAAGCACTTTATCAGCAGCCCCCATCTGCTCCAGATCTAACCGCGAGTTTTGAACTCGCCTTTTGATCGCTTGGCTTCCTGAAATCGATGAACTAGCAGTCACCACATAGGTTACTGCCAACAGCGAAAACATTGCCAACATGCCGAGAACGATTAACAGAACCAATCCCGCCCTGTTTCGTTTCATTTTGTTACTTTCGTACATCATCATTCTTTTCCTCTCTCGTTGTGTGTGTGGAGAGTTGGAAGCTATTTCTTAATGTTCAGTCTGCGCTCGTAAACCGTTACGACATCGCGAAGCAAAGTGGCAACTGTTGGCGTTAAAGTTGGATCGACAATGGCGGGTGGGGCAATGTTGACTCGCTTAAAATGATCTAACTCATGGATGGTCCAATCCCACGGAGAACCCGCCACGCGAACCCGCCTTGGAAAGATGTCTCCCCCGGTAACGCCTACCACGCGATACCAGCGGTGCTTTTCGCGCACAGGTTGGACTGGCGTCTCTGGGTTCGCGTAGACATACCGAGACAGCATCAACCAATCGCCCACATTGATACGGGCACTTACATTGCCGAGATCGTCAATTTCAGCGGCTGGATCCCTGTAAGCTCCTAATTCAACCTCAAAGGAACCTGACAATCCTGACTCCATACTGATATTGGTTACCCGTGCCAATCGTTCGGATTGAGGCACAACACCATTGGCGGCAAAAGCCGCGTAATTCGCTTGCTCTAATTCGGGCGCGCTTAAATCTCTCACGTTACGTCGCCCAAACACAATAATGTTCACATCGTAATCTTCCGGAAAAAACTCCATCGCTGGCAGGAAGTTAATTGTCGGTGCGTCGATACTCAATCGATTAACGATCGGCGTTTCTTCAGCGGGCGTCATTGTGACAATCCAGGACTGAAAACTAGGATTCTCGGTCCCCTTTACTATCTGAGTGTACAAAGGGATATTGTTTGGATCGTCCGGCATCTGAAACTGTCGATGTGTCGAGGTGCGATCTTCACTTTTGTTGGCATTGATATCACGAGAATCACCGCTTGCTACAAGCTTTGCTGGATCGTTCCTAACCCAGGCTTTGTCTAACCAAACCATTCGTGAAAGAGGATCAGCAGGAGGAGCGATCGGCAAAGAATTGTCCCTAAAGCTGACACGCATCAATCTCGGCGTACGAAACTCAGCCGCTCTTGGGAACTCGAGCGGATTCATCGACTCAGGAAACAATTCGTCGTAAAAAGGAAAACGCGATCGTCGAAAATTCCCCCACGCGCCTCGATAAACCTTCTGATCGTTGAGTGCTAAACTAGGAATCTTTAACTGCTCCGCAAAGAAATACGGATCAATACAAAAACCTTGGCCTAACGCTCGATTCTGAGCCAAAGCGATTTGAGAACGAGGATCACCGTTAAACTCACCAGCCGAAAGAATTGCATCCATGTGATAACGATACAAGGATACTCCTCTAGCCGCATTTCCATCATAAAGACGTTCGAGCGATCCGAAGTAACTCTGATTCGTTGCCCCCAATGGCGGAGCCAATACCCATGACGGTGCGTTGGAAAAAACCCATCCAGCATGTGGCAAATTCGGACTGGTTTTCGCATAAAAGTCGTCAACCAAAACCCACGGTCGGTCGATCGATGGCTTGATCATCAAGTCACCTTTGAATGACGCCAGCGTGTTAGACGCGGTAGCCAATCCGTGGGTGATCTGATAGCTCTGCGACGCTTGCCGGGCAGCAAACGGAACCATGGCTGCGATCCCAACCAAACCAACTAGAATGATCCCAACTGCGAATAACACCTCGAGGACTGTGGCGCCGGTTCTCTTGGAATAGCATGACCATCGATCGGTTGTCAGCATGTTATGTTCTGTCATGGTTCTCTTTCCTATTGCCCGGACAATTGCTGTCCGAGAACGCTCTGCCGCGTGAGTCTCAATGCTTCCGAAATGGTGACTTCCGAGAGCGGTATACCAAGCTGTTCAGCTTGCGTTATAAAATCCGCAGCAGGTGCAGTCGTTATGGTGGATGACTTACCTGACACACGCACGATATAAGATCGTTCGTCAAAAAGATTGGTTCCCTGACCATCGACCAACGTCGTAAACTTACGCACTTGATCAACCTTACCGATGTGCAGAAACAAATCCTCGACCGATTGCACAGGCACCAAAGTCGAAGCTAATCCATCTCGGCCATTTGCGAAGATAGTACTTAAACTCCCCTCGGGACCAAACTCGATGTAAATAGGCCGTAACTCCTGAGGCCCGGGCGCTGAGGTTACATATAGCCAATCCGACGAGAACCTTGCTCTGCGATCCCGCCCCCCCAAAACATTTCCGCGATCCGCAAATCCACTGAGTGACAAATCAATACACATGGTGCGTGGGAGCAACAACACCTTAGAACTAATCGGTTTGGGCTTTGGATAAATCGTGAATTCCGCAAACGATCCTGTCGGCGAACTCGATGGAATTGCAATCTCATCCGCATCACTGGTTGAATTTGATGAAACGCATGTAAACCAAAAATTCGTGCCCGTTACGCCACCTGGGATGACTTCGGTTATCAAGAATCTAGACGAACTGGTCCCGAACGAAATCTCACTCCCGGGAACTAACTCCATTTGAAACGTCAACAAATCTCGCAGAATATCGGTCGACAAAATTTGAAAGTAAAGTCGCCCAGCTTGAGGATGAGGAACGCTTGGTTCAGGGTAGCTCGAACCATCCACCCTAGCAATTTGGTCTCCCGTCCAGATCGGTCCCATCAGCTTGTAGCTTCGAGGACGAGGCCTCTCTGCCATACTTAGGCGCACGCAAGTGTTATACGGAACAAAGTTCGTATCGATAGGTGCGCCGACCGGTATCGGATCGATCGAAGTACCAGATCGGAATCGATAGGGATTCGCAATCGTCCCGTTCCCGACCATATCTGTGGCGCTGTAAAACCCGTCTCCATTTTGATCGGAAGGAATCGAACAAACACGCTCTAAAACGACCGATACATAGTTGTTAGAACCAATCGCTCTCGATTGCGCCGTCTCTATGAAATTGCGAACCAACGTTGCCGCCTGAGTCGATCGACGATCCAATAGCAACGTCTTCACCGACGGCAAAACGATCGCGGCCAACGCAACCACGATCGATAGCGTCACAAGCAATTCCACCAATGTCATACCAAAGCGTTTGCGGATCATAGCGAGTTCGCACTTCCGTCAAAGTTAGTAATATTGTCAGTTGCCACCAAACGAGGATCAGTTTCCACTGCCGCAGGGCCTCCCTCTTTCGGATCATGAGGTGGTGCCAACGGAGGTCTCACCAAAAAGCTTCCCATCCGCATCGACAGGTCTGTTCTTGGTGCCCAAGGATCACAAAACGCATACACACCCGGCAAAATTCCCACGGGCACTTCGGGAAATGGCAAGTCACTAACGGAATAGCTCGTGACACCGGGCAAAGGCCAACGCGGATTAACCACGGTCGCTGCGTAACGATCTATCTCTCGAAAATTTAAGCCGAAAAATCGATCCACACCCGCACTAACGACCAGGGGTGGCGGAAAAACTCCAGGTCGTAAATTGGTATTCGTTGTTCTCCAACCCGGATCTGCTCTGAGCCGATCATATGGCTCGGAATCTACCGATACGCTTTGCGTACTCTGATCAACGATGCCCTTGTTGAGCATGTCTGGAAAACTCTTGCCCCCAATTTGATAACCGGTAGGCCAACGAATCCACTTGATCGGCACACCGAACGCATCGACAAATTCATTCAATCCATCACCGTCTGTGTCGGCGATTTCCGACTGCCCAAACATCTCGTGCGCCGTCGAACCATCAAACTCAGAATCTGCTATGACTAAAAAGAGAAGCTCCGCATTAGCATTCTGCTGATCCCATCTTGGAACGGAACTCAAAATGGTAAACAGTCGGGCTGCTCGAGAGGTGGTCGATAATGCAAGCACTGGCCCCGGAGGTACAAAAACATCAACCCCACCGTTAATCAGCCCCGTAGGGACAGGACGAATGACTGGAGGGTTCGTTGAAGAGAACTCTGAAAACCAAAACTGCGTTGCCTTTAGGTCGTCGGGATGATCCGGCATTTCGGTCCGTATGATCTCGCGAAGCATAAACAGCCTCGCCCGCTCCACCAACTCCTGCTTAGGACGTGCATCAATTACGGGCCGCGGAACAGCAGTCGATGGTATACCGAGTGGTACAGGATAGTTTTCATACTCGAGAAGCCTGGCATTCAAAACGTCACTGATCTTCTCAACTGTCGTTCTAGTCTTTTGAATCTGCGATTCAACTCGAGCAGATCTATATGCGTAAAGGAAAAAACTTGAAACAGTCCCCAAAATACCAATGACCACTAGCAGTTCCACCAAGGTGAACCCGCGGTTCGATCTTCTGCCGATGTTTTTACTCATAGGACTACCCCTTGTTTAATCGACCATGGCCACTAGTTAAGTATGTTCTGTCCTAATGTCGGCGTATCAACGCAATTGGCTACGTTGTCTACGGCGCGATTTCTTGGCTCAAGTCCTCGGAAACCCAACACGGTGGTATTGGGTTGATACTGAGGAGATGCGGTGAGATTGACGTTGAAGCCTTGCCCTCGAACATTAAACAAAAGACCCGCTGTTGGCCCGTCACCATTAAAACCGTAAATACCATCCAATCCAGGACTATGGATTTGATAGGTCTTAGCATTCTCATAATTCACGGATTGAGGCGCAGGCATTGCCACCGGCGTGGTAGATAAAAGCGGTCGAACAGCGCCCGCCACACTATCAATAAACAGATTTAACTCCGCCCCCACAGTGCGAGGAATGACGTACGTTCGACTGTCGAAATAGGTATATGGGGACGATTCGCCTGTAACGTTATAGGTTGGGAGTTGATTACTGTTTTGGTCCAACATCCGATTTGGCACGAAATCGAACAACGAATTCTCTCGGTTCGGATTCATTACCCAACTCGGAGCCATGACGGTTCCTGCATTAATAAACGGTCCACCTTTACCAGTGAGCGGTTTTTGCTTGTTCGAGCTGAAACCACCCAAGAAAAACACTAATGACTCAGCCCGATCCATAACCGGTACGTTGGGACCTGACGGAGCGATAATCGCAAGCTCAGAGGACAATATTTCAGGAAACACTTTCCTCAAATGTCGCTCGAAGATCAACCAAGAACTTCCGTCGGGAGGATAATCGCCGTTCTGAGAAAAATACTTCTTCACTGCATCATCCAGAGATTGAACCTCCATCTTTAAACGCGCCTGATCAAACGATCGACGAGCCGCAAAAATAGCTGGTAGCGTTATTCCTGCGATGACCCCAATAATTGCGATCACAACCAGTAACTCGACCAATGTAAAAGCCGATCTTGCTCTTTCAGAGTGCATTTCCATTCTCCCCCCAAGATTACACATGGTACCCGCCCCAACTACGAAACGCCGTGCTCAAACTAACAACTAATAATGATCTACCACACCTCAATGCAGCAAGCGATCTGACCGCTTGCCGCACTACACCCCGTATCACGGGGCCTCTTTAATTACTTCTTGCCACCACCACTCAAACTGGTGATCAACTCAATCAGCGGCATGAACAACGACACAACAATAAAGCCAACCGCGACCCCAAGAAACACGATCAACATGGGCTCAATCAACTTGGTCAAACCCTCCGTCATCACGCGCACTTCTTCGTCGTAATTGTCCGCCACCTTGTACAACATCGTGTCCAACTCACCAGTCTCTTCGCCCACGTCAATCATGTTGACCACCAAGTCATCAATGACCCGCGTCCGCATCTTGAGCAAATACCAAAGCGACATGGCAACAACACCCAATCCGATCGCCATTCCACTGATCATCATGATGTCCGAACCGCTCGCCGACCCCTTGGCCTGCTTGCCCTTTGCAACACCCTGCGCCGAAGTCACCGCGACCGACATCATCATGATTCCAGGAAATGCACCCGTCCAAGCCCAATAAAACATCGCCATCGGATGAAACCCCGGTATGGAGTTTTCCTTCATGGGTTTGGCGATAACATCCCCCTCCCGAATCGCTTCAATCACTTTATTAAAGATCCGCTCGAACATCGCATTACCCGCAGTTTCCCGCGTGATGTTGAGGGCTTCCAAAATCGGTACACCAGACGAAATCAACGTGCCTAACGTTCTGGTCGTTCTTGCCAAAATGTTTCGCTCGATCAATGATCCGAAAATCGGCACCTTAATGATGAACATGTCGTATCCCACGCGCCCATGCTTGAACTTGCGGACAATCTTGCCAATCAACCAACAACAAACCGGCAACAAGATCATCAACCAGAAATACTTCACGACGTAATCGCTCATCGCGAGCAAAAGCACCGTCGGTGCCGGCAGCTTGAGCTCGAACTCCTCGAACATCTTCTTAAACGTCGGAACGATGAAGTACATAATGCCGGCCAGAATCAAGATGGCGACCAACACCACCGCGACCGGGTAAATCATCGCCCCCTTGACCTTACGCTTGAGCGACTCGGCACTTTCCAAAAACTGAGCCAAACGCTGAAGAATGGTTTCCAACGCACCACCGGCCTCACCCGCCTTGATCATGTTCACATACAACCGACTGAACACTTTCGGCGCCCGAGCCATCGCCTCAGACAATGTCATACCGGTCTCAATGTCTTCGCAAACATCTTGCAACGTGAACTTGAGTCGACCCGGCTTCTGGTTCTGCTCCAAAATCTTGAGCGACCTCAGAATCGGCAAACCTGCATCCTGAAGAATCGATAACTGACGGGTGAACTGACAGATGTGCTTGGTCTTGGCTCCACCAATGACGAAGCCCCGCTTCTGCTTCTTCCTGCCGCCAACCGCAGCTTGGGCACCCTTTTTGAGGGATAACTTCGTTACGAAGTACCCCATCTGACGTATGGTATTCTGGGCTTCTTCCTCGTTGAGTGCCTCGATGACGTCCCGGATTTCCTGACCGGTTCGATCCATCGCCTCGAATTGATACATTGGCATTTTGAAGCTCTCCGCCTAATAAAATAACGACGCGCGACGCCAGCCCCCGTTGCGAGCTGCCCGTCTACTGTTCATTCTTAGAGTGATTTGGATAAGAGCCAAAGAAAAAGATAAAAATTTCTCATTGGCTAAATTTTTTCGAAAAGGACCGAAACGCATTGCGAAGCAATTCATAGCGGTATGGGCGGTAGCCCTCCGGTTAGGGCATCGGCCGGGCGGTCGACTAATAACTTAATAGCGGTACGGGCGCAAGCCCTCCGGTTAGGGCATCGGCCGGGCGGTCGACTAATATCTTCTCAGGGAACGCACCGGGGGGCTCGCGCCCCTCCGCTACTATTCAAACTAATGCCACAACTTTGAGATAACCTTGATTGGAGAACCGCCGATACCCTAACCCGCAGCGTAAGCGAGGGACAATATACCGGCACATTCCCTTGCTTACGCGTCGGGTTATGATCGACATCATCTCCAAGTTGCGGCACTAGCCGTCCAAAACGGTTTCGCGTACGACTTCTTCCGCCGACGTTAACCCTTGGAAAACGAAGTCCTTGCCGTAGTCTCGCAACGAAATCATGCCGTACGACTGCGCCTTTCTGCGAATGTCGTCCGTGGTGGCGTTCACCATGATCATGTCGCGCAAATCGTCGTTCATGATCATTAACTCGAACAACCCAATCCGACCCTTGTAGCCGGTGTTGTTGCAAGTGTCACACCCCTTGCCACGATAAAATTTGTGCTGCTTGGCTTCGATTTCACTAATCCCTAACTCAGCCAATACCTCATACGGCACTTCGGCTTCTTCACGACACTTGGTGCAAATCCGACGTACCAACCGCTGGGCTAAAATGGCCTCGACCGTTGCGGTGATCAAGAACGTAGGAATGCCCATGTCCTTCATCCGCGTAATCGTGCTGGGAGCGTCGTTGGTGTGCAACGTGCTGAACACGAGGTGACCAGTCAAAGACGCTTGGACCGCAATTTCCGCAGTCTCCAAATCCCGGATCTCACCCACCAAAATGATGTCGGGGTCCTGGCGCAATATGGCTCGCAAACAAGACGCAAACGTAACCCCAATGTCGTGGTCGATCGGAATCTGCACGATCCCATCGATGTCGTATTCCACAGGATCTTCGGTGGTGACGATCTTTTCGGTCATCTCATTCATCTCGGACAACGCGGAATACAAGGTCGTGGTCTTGCCCGATCCCGTCGGTCCTGTCACCAAAACAATTCCGTTCGGCCGCCTCATGATGGTGCGAAACTCGGTCTTGGTTCGCTCGTCCATACCGACCTTGTCCAACGACAAATTAACCACCGTTCGGTCCAAAATCCGCATAACTACGCTCTCGCCAAACATGGTTGGCAATACGCTAACTCGCAAATCGACAGGGTAACCACCCACCATCAA
>JALOQS010000290.1 GCA_025459355.1 Pirellula sp. | reverse complement strand
ACCCAGATCGTACACATCATGCGCGAACCCCTCGCCAAAGATAGCATCACGTTCGAGCGGCTGCTGATCTCGAATGAGCGGCAACAAATCGAGACCTGGCAAATCATCTGGTCGCTGGCAACCCGTCGCACTCACGATCGTCGGGACAATGTCGATTGTGCTCGCGAGCTCTACATAATCACGAGGCTTAACCACACCATCCCAGCGAATCAGAAGCGGTTGGCGAACCCCAGCATCATAAGGGGATTGCTTAGACCGCAACGCGTAGTTCGGCGACTTGTCCGATTGCAACCAACCATTGTCGCCGGTGTAGACAAAGATAGTGTTTTGACTGAGCCCTTTGGCGTCGAGATGTGCCATTAACTGACCAATCGATTCGTCGAACCATTCACACATGGCATAGTAACGGGCATGATGAATTGAAGGAGAATTCGCTTTGTATTTTTCGAGCAACCGTTCTGGAGGGTTGTGCGGAGAGTGGGGCAAGAGGGGTGCATACCAAAGGAAAAACGGCTCGTCCGCTTGAACGGAAGCATCGACAAAGTCCAATATCGGGCCGAGACCTGGTCGGCCGATAGTGAGTCCATCATCGCCGTGCCTGCCACCAGGTTCAGGAAAGCCGCGAGTCATGCCGTGAGTAAAGCCCCCTCGGGCATAGTTTCCTTCCCACCACTTGCCAGATTGAAAGGATCGATAACCTTTGGCGGCGAGGAGTTTGGGAAGCGAGGGTTGTTGGTCTAGGAGATCAATAAGCCGAGATTGCAGGGCTCTGTATTCCGCGGACTTGGGGGCCGCCAGCTCCGGAGCAGGATCATTGCCAGTAATTCGGTGCTGGTGCGGATACTTTCCAGTAATGATTGTTGCCAAGGAGGGGCGGCAAAGGGCGGTGGGAACGTAAGCGTTTCGAAATACAGCACTTTGGCTAGCGAGGCGATCGATATGAGGTGTATGGATCGCACGATGCCCCATGAAGCCATAATCCGTCCATGCTTGATCATCTGAAATGAGAAATACGACGTTGGGCGGGCGATCGACCGACGGTGGCGGGTCAACTTTTGGCGACTCTCCGCAGGCACGGCGTCCAGATTCCGGGCCCTGCTGGCAGGAAAAGAGGAGCGTGGCAAGGAACAAAACAGTAGGAAAAATGCGGAATAACATGATGGGAGGGGACAATCGGCTAGATGGGACGGATTAGAGTTGCCAAAAATGGTCTATCCGAGCTTGCGAAGAAAAACGGATTCGGCACAATAGCTTACACAATTGGAGAGGTGGCTGAGTGGTCTAAAGCACCGGATTGCTAATTCGGCGTAGGGTTAACTCCTTACCGCAGGTTCGAATCCTGTCCTCTCCGTTTTGTTGTTTGGGAGTGTTTCATGCTCCCAACTAAGCTTAAGAACCCTGGTTTCTCCGGGGTTTTTGCATTTCTGGCCAATCGCTTTGAAATTCGGTACAGCCGACACGACAGAAACGGTTCTCTGGGCTGACGACACGCTATCAATCAACATCGGTTGGTAGAAGATGAATAACAATTGGAATGGCAGGCAGTTTCCAACTTCCAACGATGTGGACATGTCTAGCTCTGCGATTTCAAGTCGCTTACGAGAAGCGATCAAACTTCATCCGCTTGGGCTTCCCTGGTCGAAAGCGACGCCACTCGCGAAATTACCTCAGTCACCGCTAGAGTACGATACAACGACTTTGAAATCGTGTGATGATACGGGGCCACAACTCCCTTGAAGCCACCGTTGGCCTTGTGCCAATCGGGCTATGACTGGGAGGCTACCAAGGCCTAGCCCCCTAATCTTTTTTTCATTGCTGGCCGCAGGCCACCAATGAAAAGGGCCAAAAAACTTGGATGGCACTCATTGTGCCACTAACTGCTTTTCTTCTAAAGATGTTCGCGAAACTCAGTTTGCTCCTGGCCACGACCGACATAGGTTTTCATGTTGTTTTGGGACCTGAGACTTCTTTATCAAACATGGCTCGAAACCAGCGAAAAGTCGTTTTCGTGCCAAAACCTTATCCGCAGATTTTGGCACCAAATCGACATGCCATCAATTACCTTTGATTAGACGATTGAGGAAATCGACCGAAAGCTTGTTAGCTGCTCGGTCATGCTTCTTTCGGTGCGGCCCAGTTGGCCTGCTTAACGCCATCCACGATTGAGAGTCCTTAAGCCAATGGAAAGCGTCTTAAACCAACAATCAAATCGAAATGCGGATCGGTGGTGAGGACGGAGCAGTTGCATCTAAGCGCGATGTCTGCGATAGCAAGGTCGGTCAGTGGTAAGCGATGTCCATTAGCAACAAGTTGTCGTCCCAGTTTGGCGGCTAATCGCCAGTCGTCCCAAGTTGGTTCAAGGTCATGCAGGCCCTTGAGTGAGGATGCGGCCCAATCAGCCTGTTCATCGCGGCGAAATCCTTGCAAGATTTCGGCCAAAATCATTCCTGTGATTGCAGCACGATCGTCATCAAGCAAAGGATCAATCGTACGCCGTTCGGCGGATTGATTCCGGTTGAAGAAACCTACCCAGACACAAGTATCGATAAGAACTAAATCACTTGGAGAAATCGTCATTACGATCGCCAATTTCAGATTCTTCTAGTTGCCGCCAGTTATCAATCATTTCGACTTTACCAGAAAGTTGCTTGAGTCGCATGCGACGGGCGTAGCGAATGTAATCGCGCATCGCCACTCTGATCGCCTCGCGCGTATCACTTTGCTCGGTAAGGTCACATAGCTCGGCTAGTTCTTGTTCTGATAGTTCAATCGATGTGACCATGACTAATTTATCCGTTCGTTCTCAGGGCTAGTTAGACTGACATTCAATAGTCTCACTAGTTCATTCCTGAGTCAAGTTGCATTCGTCGTTTCGAGCCGAATCACAACCACACAGTAGTCGAGAGCATCCTTTTTAGCACCTTTCGAACACCCCAGAAACATTGGGAAAACATCCAGAAAACTCGAACCTTGTCCTCTCCACATTGTTTTTTTGGGAGCGTCTAGTTCTTTTCATCAAGCATCAGAACCCGCCCCCCCCAAGGTTTTTTGTATTTCAGGCTGGTCGGTTCGGAGTTTTGTCTCGTCGGTCTAACGAAGACGATCTTGGATGACTCGGTCGCGTTTACATCGAGACCGGGATGATGGTGAGGGAAGGCAGGAGCTAATTTGCGACTCTCGCCGGGAATGTTTGATAATTCAAATGCGAGGCTCCCAGTAAAAGTGGAATAATCGGAATCCATTCCCATTTCGTGAATTATCTGTTCTACGCTTTCGGCTCTCTCCGCAGATTTACAGCGCATGCTTAAAGCGTATGATCCACGTCGAACTGATACAAAAAACACCCATCGAACCATCTCTATGGAGCTCGTGGCACGAGCTGGCCGGGGGGATCCCTATGCGCCAACCGGAGTGGCTGCTTAGCTGGTGGGATTGCTACCAACCAAACGATTCCGAGCTGTACCTATTAACGGCTCGCGACGAGAATCGATTGCTTGGCCTAATGCCCTTCTACCGCCTGAAATCGCAACGACAGCTTCGATTGCTCGGCGATGGTGACGTTTGTACCGATTACAACGGCTTGATGTGCGCACCTGATCACGACCAAACGATGATCGTAGAAGCTCTTTCCACTTGGCTAATAGCCAATTGCAACGATTCTGAAGTCGGCTGGGAATCGATCTACATGGAAGGTATTCCCGACTCGGATACAACCACCAGAAGTCTATGCAATTTAATCGCACAGCGAGGCGGCCAAACACTCGAGCGAAACCAAATGAACACTTGGTGCCTCGACGTAACCGACGGCTGGGATGGATACTTGGCTCGTTCAAGCAAAGATACTCGCAAACGCTTGCGACGCCGGTTCGAGTCGCTCGCCGAGGTCCAAATTCACCAAGTTCAATCAAAGGCTGATTGGGAACGATACTTTCCGATACTCATTGATCTTCATCAAAAGAGACGCAACTCCTTGGGTGAGCCGGGTTGCTTTGCTGACGCACGGTTTCAGTCCTTTCTAGAGCTGGCCTCGTTGCGACTCTTGCCACTGGGGCAACTCCAAGCGTTCTACTTGGAAAAGGACGGTATGCCGATTGCGGCCGATATTGGCTTCCGATCACGAACGCATTGGTATTGCTACCAAGGTGGCATCGAGCCATCCGCAATCGAACTGGAACCGGGCAAAATGGCGAACGTCTGGATGATTCATCAAACTCAACCGCAAGGTCTTCGGGCCATAGATTTCCTGCGAGGAGACGAACCTTACAAAAAGCAACTCAAGGCGAATCCCCAGGGAATGTCCGATCTTTGGGTAGCTAGCCCCGGCTGGAAAGGGCTCTCTAAAAAATGGCTATGGCAGTCTCAAACTCTGCTAACGAATCTTGCTCGCGATGTCTACCAATCGATTCCGCTCGCCAAGTAACTCGCGGCGATGTTGACACGCTTAAGAAAATGCTAGACGGTAAGTAACAACTCATTGCACCCAACTGGAAAACAGCTCAGTCAGCGGTGAGCAATCAAAACAGAGTACGCTGCATTATTTGCGATGCGATCGAAAGAATAAGGCGATTTCTTTTTTGCCGAATTGCCCGGCGGTTGTTCCTAACACAAGATCGACAAGTTCATCGTCGCTTGCCTCAATCGCCACACCATTGATTTCTAAGAAGATCCTAGATCACGGATCCCATGGCTACCGCCGTAAGTATCGATCTGGTTTTGATGGGATTCGAGAACATCGTCGAGCGTTAGGAAAATCATAAGAAACTACTCCGC
>JALOQS010000289.1 GCA_025459355.1 Pirellula sp. | reverse complement strand
AGCATAAATCCGGTCGGCGAACCAGACGTGGAAGTGTCCTCGCTCAACTTCCAGTTCTCGGGATACATGCACGAGAGTCCGAGCCCCTGATATACCTTAGTCACTAAAACGCCCTACTATTCACTTTGAAATGATCTTGTAACTTAGAAACGCCCGTAGCCGATCTCGCCAAGAGATTGGACTCCCCCGTAGCCGATCTCGCCAGAGATTGGACTCCCCCGTAGCCGATCTCGCCAGAGATTGGATGGATTGCCGATTTAAGATTGCCGATTTCCGATTGCCCATCCTCCCGTAGCCGATCTCGCCAAGAGATTGGAGGGATTGCCGATTTTTCTTACCAATCTTCAATCTTCAATCGCCAATCTTCAATGCTTCGTAGCCGATCTCGCCAGAGATTGGACTCCCTCGTCGCCCCTTTTCGATGGCCTCCCCACACCAAACAATTTCCAAGCCAATAGTGTAAATCGCCCCGGCATTTCCCGAAAGGACTTTTGTGGCCAGTTGGCTATCTCAAGTTGAGCGCAGGAGTCAACTAACTGCGGGGATGAAATTTGCGGTGTATCTTCTTGAGCTTGCTATTTTCTACTTGGGTGTAAATTTGGGTGGTTTGGATGTTTGCGTGCCCAAGCATTTCTTGGATCAATCGCAAATCTGCTCCTCCCGCCAGCAAATGTGTAGCAAAAGAGTGCCGCAATGTGTGTGGCGTAATGTCTGGATCGACATCGGCTCTCAACGCAGAACGTTTGATGAGTTCCCAAATAGCTTCGCGTCGCAGTCGTTGACCTGTTCGCGAGAGAATAAGCCACGGTACAGCGCTGGGTTCTTTTGCTCCTAACAGCTTGGGGCGATACTCCTTAAGATAAATTCGAATCGCCTCGATTGCTCGCTCACCGAGGGGCACCATTCGTTGCTTTCGCCCTTTGCCCTCCGCGAGACAATACCCCTCCTCTAAATGCACATTCGCCAGAATGAGGTTGCTGATTTCGGAAACTCGGCACCCCGAAGCATACATGAGTTCCAGCAATGCCTTATCGCGAAGATAGTGCTGGTCCGATCGGCGAGGGGCATTCATGAACCGATCCACTTGCGCGACCGTTAGCACTCTCGGTACGCGATGCCACATCTTTGGCGTCAGCAAAAGCTCGGCCGGATTGCTCTCAACGGCCGCCTCAAGTTGCAGGAACTTAAAAAACATTCTTACCGCGACCACGTGCCGAGTAATCGTAGTCGGAGCCAGCCCCCGGTTTTTCAAATAGGCAGCAAAGTCCGTTAAGTCATCGATCTTGATTTTCGTGGGGGAGCGTCCGTTGAGCCACTCTTTCATGTGCTCCAAGTCGCGGCGATAGGCCGCCACCGTGTTCTCCGAAAGATGGCATTCGCTTCGCAGGTAGGTCGTGTATCGCTCGACCCAACTGGACATGGATTCCGACGGGGCCGGGGCTTCCTGAGCCGAGTGTTTGAGTTTTTTTAACTTGCTCAATGCCATCCAATAAATTCCTTTTTTCAGGTCCCCCGCAAGAATCGTTCCGGAGATTTTGGGGCAACTGTCCTCTGTCGTTGGCATGTTCCGCAGACGCGGGGTATAGTATCCCTCGCAAACCGGCTATGATCCCGAGTATTCTGCCAACGGCTTAGAGTATTCTACCATCAAGATAGTGCGGCAAGGTCATCCGATTAAATTAGGACTTGTTAATGAAGATTTTGGTTGTCGGTGGTGCAGGCTACGTAGGCTCGCACACGGTAAAGTTATTGATGGCTTCGGGACACGAAGTGTGGGTTTTCGATAACCTTTCTCGGGGGCATCGCGAGTGTGTGCCTGAGGGACGGTTGATCGAAGGGAATCTACTGGATCGAGCGCTACTCATCCAGGTTATGAGGGATAAAGAGATAGAAGCGGTCATGCACTTCGCAGCGTTCGCGTTAGTAGCCGAATCTGTGCAGCACCCGGCGATGTACTATCAAAACAATGTAACTGCCACGTTCGAATTGATGGAGGCCATGCGAGCCGCTGGCGTTTGGAGGTTCGTTTTCTCTAGCACAACGGCGACTTACGGCGAACCGGAAAAGATGCCGATTTCGGAGTCGACCCCTCAAAAACCAATCAACCCCTACGGTTTCACTAAACTCGTTGTCGAAAAGGCCCTTGAGGATTACGCCAAAGCATATGGCTTCGGTGTTGCATGCCTTCGCTATTTCAACGCATCAGGCGCAGCCGCAGACGGTTCGATCGGAGAAGATCACGACCCTGAGTCGCACATTATCCCGATTGTCCTCCAAGTGGCTTTAGGCCAACGAGATAAGATAACCGTTTACGGAACGGACTATCCAACTCCTGACGGCACTTGTGTGAGAGACTATATCCATGTCGAGGATCTAGCCACGGCACACTTGGCCGCTTTGCTCAAATTAGCTCCTAATTCAGTGCTCAAGATGAACCTAGGCACAGGCGTTGGGCACAGTGTTCAACAAGTTATCGAGGCGTGCCGTAATGTAACGGGGCACCCCATTCCGTCTGTCGTGGGAGACCGTCGCCCCGGTGATCCTGCTTGTTTAATCGCCGATAGCAGTCTTGCCCAGCGAGAACTCAATTGGAATCCCAAATACATCACGATCGAATCGATCGTCGAAACCGCATGGGCATGGCACAAGAGTCATCCTCGCGGCTACTCGACTTAGTGATTGCCCATGCAAGACATCATCATTGAAAAACCTTACCAGTTTGTTCCTCCTTATAGGGGAAACTGGTTGCCATGGCTCATTCTCAAATCCGGTTTAGTGCATCGCCATTTGCGAAAGTACGAAGGAGTGGTCGACTGTCATTTGCACGGCATAGATCATTTGCGAGAATCGATGCGTCAAGGGCACGGTGTCCTGCTCGCCCCTAATCATTGCCGCTATGCCGATCCGCTTCTCATGGCGTTCGTCGCATCCGAGGCCAAAACGCTCATGTATGCGATGGCTAGCTGGCATTTGTTTGAGCAATCCAGGTTTCAGCGTTGGGCAATCTCGACAATGGGAGGGTTTAGCGTTTATCGCGAAGGGCTCGATCGACAATCGCTCGATTTGGCGGTGGAAATTCTATCGACCCCAAACCGACCACTCGTCGTGTTCCCTGAAGGAGCGGTCTTCCGCACAAACGATTTACTGCAACCGTTGCTTGACGGCGTTGCCTTTATGACTCGCACAGCAGCAAAACGAAGAGCCAAACAGGGGCCCCCTGGCAAGGTGGTTATTCACCCGGTTGCGATAAAATACGTTTTCAAAGGGAATCTAGAGACGGCCATTGGGGGGACGCTAGACAGCCTCGAAAATCGCCTTACCTGGATAAAGGATAAGGACCGTACGACGTTGCAAAGGATTCATCGAATCATTCTCGCGATGTTATGTCTCAAGGAGGTTGAATACTTTGGCGAGGACCAGTCCGGTACCATCGTGGAACGGCAACAACGATTGGTGAACCACCTTCTTTCGCCTCTTGAGGAAACGTTGCTTGGCAAATCATCTCCTAACGATGCGTTGATTCCGCGAATTAAGGCGCTGCGTATGAAGATTGTGCCTGAACTTACGACCGGCGAACTCACGGAAAGCGAACGTGAATCACGTTGGTATCAGCTTTCAAAGATTTACTTAGCCCAGCAGATCGCGTCCTATCCTGCTGAGTATTTGGTCTCACCAACGACCGATACCCGAATATTGGAAACGGTTGAACGATTGGAAGAAGATTTAACCGACAAAGCGGGCGTGCATGGTCCTCTCGAAGCCATTATCGAAATCGACCGTGCCATCGAGGTGCCAGCTGATCGTGCTCCAAGAGGCGAAGAGGACCCTATCATGCGAGAACTCCGCGAACGGCTTCAGTCGATGCTCGATAGATTGTCCCATGAAGCCAATTCGGTCGAGTAGTCGCGAGGACTGTTGGTTGCATAATTCCCGTTTTTTGGGATGAAACTTCTGATAGAAACAGAGATAATCAATGCGGAAGCCAGTGGTCCTGAAACTGTACCAGAACACCATTGGCTTCTGCTCCGCTCGCTTACCCCTAAAAACAAGAAGAGAAAAAATGACCAAACGATATATGCTGGCTTGGATTATCGCAGCGGGATTTGCTCACACCGCTAGCTCACCACATTTGTTTGGTACAGACAACCTCTGGCCGAGCTTTCAAGGGATTGGGCGACTTGATAAAAGCATCGACTCAAAAATGATCCCCGTGGAATGGTCGGACTCTAAGAATGTAGCTTGGGCTACTTCGCTGCCAGGATACGGACAATGCAGCCCTGTCGTTTGGGGTAACAAAGTTTTTCTGACTAGCATTGATTCGCCCACGAAACAGCAACAACGGGTTCTTTGTCTCGATCTTAAAACCGGCGCAATCGAGTGGACTCACGAGCAAAATAGCAAGTACGAATCTAAGAACGCGGACATGATGTCTCGTAGTGCTCCAACACCAGTTGTCGACGCGAATGCCGTGTATGCCAGTTTCGAAGTGGGCGATGTGGTCGCTCTGAATCATAAAGGGGAGCAACTGTGGAAAGTAGATTTAGTGGAGCGATACGGTGAAATTCAATCCAACCACGGCTTGTCATCTTCTTTAGCTCAGAACGATAGCCTGATTTTTGCATGGGTACAGCGAAGCACCGATCCGTACATCACGGCGCTCGACAAAAAATGGAAGCTCGTAACTCCGCCAGGGACCTCGTGGAGTTCACCGGTGATGCTGCCTATGGCGGATGGTAAGGTGCATTTAGTTGTTAGTTCAAGCGGTCGTAGCGCACCTCGTCCCCCACGCGGTGGTGATGGGGCACCTCCAACTGAGGCTCCGGCGGCTTTGCCTCCGACTCCAGGGTATCTTCTCGGTCTTGATCCAGAGACAGGCCGGGAATTGTGGCGGCTCGAAGGATTAACGGGCAATTCCTCGCCAACGCCTTGTATCGTAGAGCCTGGCAAGTTGATTGTAGGAGCATCACCTGGGCGAGAAGGAGGGCCATCGAAAGAAGCGATTGGCACGAATGGTTTGGTGCAAATCAAGAAAGAGGGTAGTGGCTACAAGGCGGAATACGTTTGGCGAGCGACCAAGGCGAATTGTGGCTTTTGTTCGCCCGTTGTGCATCAAGGGTTAGCGTATTTTGCAGACCGACAGGGGATCGTGCATTGTTTGGAAGCGGAGACCGGCAAAGAGGTGTTTGTCGAAAGACTCAATCAAAGTGTATGGGCAACCCCCTTGGCAATAGAGGACCGCATTTACTTCGTTGGAGAAACGGGAAAAACCGAGGTGCTAAAGGCGGGCAAGGAGGTCGAGCGATTAGCAAGCAACGAGTTGTGGTCTGCCGACGAATCGCCCGCCAATGCCGCTCCTCCAGGTCGTCCTGAAGGTCGCGGTGAAGGAGCCCAGGAAAGCGAGGCAGTATGCGGTGATTGCTGCAAAAGACACGTTGCTCATCCGTCGTGGAGACAAGCTCTACGCGTTACGATCACAATCGAACTAGCGTCCACCGTTTGTGTTCGGACCCTCCCCGTAGCCGAAGTCACCAGACTTTGGACTTCCTCGTAGCCGAAGTCACCAGATTTTGGACTCCCCCGTAGCCGAAGTCACCAGACTTTGGACTCCCCCGTAGCCGAAGTCACCAGACTTTGGACTTCCCGCCATCGATCCCTCTAATCTATTGCGAGTTCGGTTACTCAACCCCTCGCCTGCAACCTTCCAGGACACACCTCGCTTCAAATGGTATGTCCTCAACATCCCGACTCACGTATCAAATCTGACACAATCGTTGCAACAGTCAGTTTGAAAAAGCGACTTTCGCAGATCACAATCCTCTGCCTCCGTCGAAAAGTGAAGTGCGTAGTATGGTCCTTCGACGGATCTCTGCATGGGCGTGATCCTTTTTCCTCGCTGAGTTGCTCGGCAGCGATTTCTCGAAGCCGTTTTGTACCAAGATCAATTCCGAATGCGCATCTCTTGCCTCGCTATTTTCTTGTTTCTATCGAATGTATCCCTCGCCTCCCGAATGGATGAGCCAGAGGTTGCCTTTTATAGCTATACAGGAAACGACTTGTTTCCGAGTTTCCTAATCGCGACTGCATCCGTAGATTGGAATGGCGACGAACAACGGGCGGAAGACCGAAAAGGAGATGAAGACAGCGAGCTTGAAGAAGGCGAAACGCCGTTGTTCGGTGATGAGAACGGAAGTATCGGGGTCGATATCACTGATGTCGCCGAAGGCTCGGTCATTCGAGTCGAAATGG
>JALOQS010000288.1 GCA_025459355.1 Pirellula sp. | reverse complement strand
GCAGTCTTTGACTGCAGGCTACAAGCACTCCGCAGGTCATCTCATAACAAATCTTCGGACCTTAACTCAAGCTTAATCCAGACGAAATTTGGTTTCAAAGAAAAAAAGTTCGGATCGTTGCGGATTGTAAATTCACACAGCTCCTATCGCGTGGAATGGAACGACCATCAATGACGACTAGAAATCCACCCGATGGCGGGGATCGCGACGATATGCACATCGATTGCAAAATCGATGGACTCGATTGTTCTTGCGGTAGTCCCATGGCGACTCCGGTGCATCGTCTTTCCAAAGACCAATCTTCTCAGACTTGGCTTCTTCCTCGGCCTTGGCCAAGGTCTCGTCTTTGTTGTATCTCTTGAAATGCCATGCCGCTCCCTTTTTAAGCATCTCTAAGTTCACGAATGTTTCGTCAACGTAGACTTTGCCCAAGATTCGTTCGTAGTTGTCTTTAGCCGTCCATTTGACGGTTACCTTTTTGTTGGCAACCAGTTTCTCAAGGACCTTTGTCGCATCTTTGCCAAACGCTTGCTTGAATTCCGGTGCATCGATCCCATCCAACTGGATCTCGCTTTCTTTGCCTTCATCATCAACCACGATGAGGCTATCGCCATCGATTACCTTTTTCGTTTTGCCCTCCATGGTCTGCTCGGTCTTGGACTCCGACTTGGAGTCTGATTTGCTCTTCGAGTCGGAGGTGCTCTGCCCCCACGCTGCACTTTGGCAAATCATTCCCAGCACCAATGCGCTCAAGATCTTGGTGGATAGCATGAGATTCTTCGTCATTCTTAGTCGTTCCTTTTTTGTGCCAACGGCAATTTTGGGTGCCAACGGCGATTGTCACTATGGCGTATTCGAAAACGACCATTGTACTAAGACGCATGAGACGTGTCAGCGAATTCAGAAATGTTAATCGAGTTTAAGAAGACACCCGAACAAGAGCTTTCAACAACCTTCTAACGCTGAATCGATTGTTCCATCATCGGAGCCGCCACTCGATTGCTGGGGCCACTTAAGAGAGGCTGATGGGGGAGCGGGAGATGCCCAGCTAAACTGGATTGCAATCGTTCCTTCATAGCGGTAGCCAAGGCGCTCGATTCATAATTCACACGATTGTTGGCCATCCACTCAAAGAGCTTGTCATACCGAACAGATTGTGGCTGCAAGTAGATTTCTCGTTGATCGATGACTCCACTTAACCGATAACCGTCTTGCTCCTCGCGCAGACCACCTTGGCAGTGCACGCCGAGCGAGTCGATCCGTACGAGCAGGCTGAAGTTGTTGACGGGTAAATGCGTTCGCTTGTCTTCTGGAAAATTGTGCGGCGAGTTCAGTTTGAGTGGTCCACGGAACACACAGTTGCAATGGATTTGGCTTCCACCTTGAATCTCTCCGTCAAAGTAGTCGAGTCGATCATTCTTAATCTTGGCGCTGAAGACCTGCAGCGTACCGTTACCTAATAACGGCGATCCGATGTCTCTGCCGAATCGCTCCCAATCGATATTGTGAAAGACGCCGGACAAATCCCATTGCGATCCGGTTGAGGAGAAATTCGCTTTGCCGGTAAAACTCGCTAGCTCACCCACGCATTCGAGGCTTGGCAGAAATGGATATAGGATCGAACAGGGGAACGGATTCCTGCCGGTGTTGACGGCCCAATCGGTGACTGGAAGCTGGTCGCTATGTTGGCGGCGAATGTGAATAGCGATCGGTTCCGCGTCGAGTGTCGGCGACAGAGAGAATCGAACTTTGAGGTCCGAGGTTTGCATCGTCGGGCTATATTCGGCTTCAACTCGGTACAAATGATTGGGCAACAATCGAGGTTGTGAAGCGGTTGTTATCGGCCCCGCCATCGTTGCCGTGTTTTGCAAGACGATATCCGGAGCAGATATCTTTAGCAGCTTGACCGAGTTATGGGGGCGACAGAGAAAAGAGTCGTGAATAATGCGAACCGCCAAATCGGCTTGGCTTTGCTCGACCTCTGCTCCGTGCAATGTGAGGGCCCATCCCGACGAGGTCATGAGTCCCTCGACGCTGGTCGCTTTGAGGATGTGAGACCGTGTTTCCGGGTGGAAGCAAACGAGCTCGCGAATCATGAATCGTTGAGGCGACAGGGATTCAATGGAGGTGAAAACCACGTCGAGCCCAAGATTGTTGCGGATTCGCTCCCGAAACGCAGCCTTTCGCTCCAGTTGATACCAATGGGTTTTGGAGACAATCAAAAACGCTAGCGTCAAAAAAAGTGGCATCACTCCAAGCAAAACGACAGCGGCTCGGCACAACCGTCGTTGCGTCGATTCGTGAAGAAATCGTTTCTTGCGAATTCGCTTGGGGTTCACGAAGTTCCCGGGGCCGGTGGCGAACGGAAATGGAGTTATTGCGAGATTTCGCTATGGAATCTCTCGAAGATTGGTTTGCGTTAAAGACGTCTCTTGGGATCGATAGCAAATCTTGAATTTTCTTGCAAGAACGGTTCACCGATGGATCAAAGGTTTCGAACTTCTGGCCACCCTGGTATAACAGCATTGTAGGAATGCACGCATTTCCCATGCCGTGCCATTTCGTTTACCCACCGATATTGCTCCATCGCGACTGCAAACATGCCAATTGAACCAGCCTGGCAATCTGAGAACCGTGTCCCCCGCGTTTTGATCGTTGATGACGATTATGAAGTTGCTGACCCCGTAAAGTACGCATTGGAAGGACTAGGATTCGAAGTCACCCATGTTCCCGATGGTGACCGCGGCGTCGAAGCGGTCGATCGTCTCAAGCCTGATTTGATGGTCCTGGACATGATGATGCCAGGTCGCAGCGGTTTTTTGGTGCTCGAACATCTTCGCCGAACCAAACGGGTCGGTATCCGAGTCATCATGGTAACGGGCAATGAAGGAGAGCGACATCAAGCGTACGCACGAATGCTCGGGGCCGACGACTACATTCACAAACCGTTTGCCATGGAGAAATTGGTTGCGAGTGCCAAGGCGTTGCTGAACACACCGTTCCCCGATCCTGAACAACCTACCAGCGAGTCTGCTCAATGAGTTTGGTTCCCGTGCAATCGATTCGCTGGGTGGGTGATATGGACGGGCATCTAGAGTTGCTCGATCAGACGAAACTGCCCCTCGACGTTACGTTGCTTCCCATCCGTTCGGTAGATCAGCTCTTTGAAGCCATCGTGTCGTTGCGAGTTCGCGGCGCTCCGGCTATTGGCATCGCTGCGGCCTACGGGGCTGTGATCAGTGCTCAGAAAGCGAGGCGTCTACCGGTCGCTGATGCAATCAAGCAGATTACAAACGATTGCGAGACCTTGGCCACGAGTCGTCCAACAGCAGTCAATCTGTTTTGGGCCTTGGACCGCATGCGAGCCGTTTTGAAACGCAACCCCAATGTCGCCAGCGCTGATGAGATTGTACGAGCATTGCTGCGGGAAGCATTAGTGATCCACGACGAGGATCGTCGCATGTGTCATACCATCGGTGAGTATGGTGCGGATCTTCTGGATGGGGTAACAGGCGTTCTAACACATTGCAACACCGGTGGACTCGCAACCTCCGAATACGGAACAGCCCTGTCCGCGATTTTCACCGCCCAAGACCGCGGCCATACGTTGCAGGTATATGCCGATGAGACACGGCCCCTTTTGCAGGGTGCACGACTGACCGCCTGGGAGCTTCAGCAAAGGCACATTCCGTGCACGCTAATCTGCGACTCCATGGCCGCCCAGGTCATGCGAGAGGGACGTGTTCAAGCGGTTATCGTGGGAGCAGATCGCATTACAGCTCGCGGCGATACAGCCAATAAAATCGGAACATATGGTGTAGCCATATTGGCCAAACATCACGGAATACCGTTTTATGTAGCCGCTCCCACTAGCACTTTTGATTTAACTATTGTCGAGGGCTCCGAGATTCCGATCGAACAACGCAAGAGCGAAGAGATTACCAATGCCTTTGGTCGTCAAACAGCTCCGACAGGAATCGACGTTTACAATCCAGCCTTTGACGTAACGCCCGCAGAGTTGATCACGGCGATTGTTACGGAACGTGGGATCATCGCGCCAGTTACCGAAGATCACGTGCGACAAATGGTGAAGTAGCAGATTTTGTTTAAGGAACATGCAATGCTGGCATCACGCTTATTAATCATCGCCATGCTGGCTAACGTCGCATTTGCTTTATGGACTCCAAGCCGACTCAACGCCCAGGGGGCCGATGGCCCGACACCGGCTCGAGTTGAGAACGCCATCAGAAAGTGTGTTGCTTATCTTTATCGAGAACAACGAGCTAACGGGACGTGGTCGGGTTTCGAGGGTTATGGTTGTGGCACAACAGCCATGAATGTCTTGGCACTTCTGAATGCGGGAGAAAAAATCTCGGACCCACGCATTCAAAAATCTCTTCGGTTGCTGAGGCGAACCACGCCAAAACACACTTACGAAATCGCTGTCCATTGCATGGTCTTTTGCTTGGCCGAACCTGGCAAAGATATGGGCATTATCGAGAACGACGTCAAGCTGTTGATCGATCTCCAAAACGATGATGGTGGCTGGGGGTATGAACCGGCCAATCGAACTCCCGCCGATGAATCCAATACACAATTTGCTGTGTTAGCACTTTGGGAAGCCAGCAAGCTTGGGGTTGCAATCCCGGATAGCTGCATCAGTAGAGGAATTGAATACTGGAGAGCCACTCATTTGGGAACTGGATGGGGCTATCGCAGATCTCGGGGCGTTTCGGGCTCGATGACGTGTGCGGGAATCGCATCGATGTTAATCCTTCGAGACGCAGCGGACGGCATCGATGCACGAGTGACGGGTGATCAAATCCAGTGCTGCGGCAGTCAGGCAAAGGAAGTGGACCCGGTCGAGCTGGCGATGCAATGGCTTGCTCGTTCGATGTCTATAGAAACCAACCCCGGCGGTGAAGGCTCTTGGAACATGTACTACCTCTACGCCATGGAGCGGGTGGGACGACTCACTGGACAACGCTTCATAGGCGGCATCGACTGGTATCGCGCGGGTGCAGAGTAT
>JALOQS010000287.1 GCA_025459355.1 Pirellula sp. | reverse complement strand
CAAGTTGTTAGCGGACCAGTACCTCAATGCCAAATTAGAGGGGCTCAATACGCAGCCGCTTCAACTGGTCCATCGGTACACAGCCGAGGTCAATACCGGTGTCCAGTCGGGCTTAAACCTGACAGGCACTGGAAAGACCGGCAAGCCGGAGGACGCATGGGGATTCGGTGCGTTCCCCGGGCAATACGGCATGGTTGTCTACAGCCGATTTCCGCTTCAAGAAAGCAAGGTCCGGACTTTTCAGAAGTTCCTGTGGAGCGACATGCCAGATGCGTTGACGCCTGGTGTAGGCGAGCCGGGCAAGGAGACCTGGAAACCGTATTACTCGAATGAGATTTGGAAGCAACTGAGACTGAGTTCCAAATCCCATTGGGATGTGCCAGTAAACATCGATGGCCGCAGTTTACATGTGCTCGCATCGCACCCGACCCCTCCGGTATTCGATGGCCCAGAGGATCGAAACGGCAAGCGGAATCATGACGAGATCAGACTGTTTTGCGACTATATCGAAGGTGCTTCGTACTTGGTGGATGACCAAGGCAATCGCGGAGGATTAGACCAAGCGGCCGAGTTCGTTGTGCTGGGAGATCTTAATGCAGATCCCAGTGACGGCGATGGCATCCATTCGGGTATCAATCGGCTGCTGAAATCAAAGAGGGTTAACGCCAGTTTCGTTCCGAGTAGCAAAGGAGCCATTGAGGCTGCACAATCATCCGGTCAAGCGAACGAAAAACATCTTGGCGATCCATCGCACGATACCGGGGATTTTAACGATCGCAATCCTGGCAATCTTCGCATTGATTACGTGCTCCCGTCGAGTGGGCTAAAAGTGCTCGGTGGTGGCGTCTTTTGGCCAACAAAAGAAGAGTTAAAATCACTGCCCATCGATGTTTCGGACGCATCGGACCATCATTTGGTCTGGATCGATATTCAGTTCCCGCAAAAGTAAACGATCGATGGTATTCTTCTTTAGAAAAAAGAAAGCCGCTTCAAGCAGCGACCTAGTAATCCCTAACCATGTGGCCATCATTATGGATGGGAATGGACGTTGGGCGCAATCGCGAGGGCTCCCACGAGTAGAGGGGCATCGCAAAGGAGCCGAGTCCGTTCGTGCGGCGTGTGAATCTTGCGTGGAGCTCGGAATCAAGCACCTGACACTCTATTGCTTTTCGAATGAAAACTGGAAGCGTCCGAAAGATGAACTCGATTTTTTGATGGGCCTTTTGAAAAAGTTCCTCGTACAGGAGTGTAAGACTCTGTTGGAGAAGAACATTCGCCTAACTGTCATTGGCCGACGTCAGGGACTACCGGACGACATTCTGGACGAAATGGATTCCGTAATTGATCGGAGCAAAAACTGCACCGGTCTTCACTTGTGCCTCGCTATCAACTACGGCAGTCGACAAGAAATTACAGATGGGGTTCGTTCGATAGCAGAGAAGGTTCAAAGGGGAGAGATAACCCCATCGGAAATCGACGAGCAGACGATTGCCAACTCGCTTTACACCTCGGGTGTTCCTGACCCAGACTTGCTGATACGAACCAGTGGCGAGATGCGTATAAGCAACTATCTTCTGTGGCAGATCAGTTACAGTGAGCTTTATATCACGAAGCGGGCATGGCCAGAATTCAACAAAGCAGACATGGTTCAAGCCATCGAGGAGTATAGTCGGCGTCACCGTCGTTTCGGTGGACTGTAGCTTGACGTTACCGGGTTGAGGGGGATAACAAAATCACCCGCCAATGAGCAGCCGTTAAGTGCAAGCGATGCGGAGCAATCATCGCCAGCACAGAACCGTGCGTAATTCGTTTACTAAGCGATTGATTCAGCCGTTGGTTGTTTTGTGCTGACCGACTTAAGCGTACTTTGCGCAGATTCCGAGCCCGTCAGACGTATAGACTTGCGAGAGCAATTCGGCAAAGACCACAAGCCATGTGAACAATCGAGGCTCAGTGCTTAAGGACTGGTCCACCTTATCCTTGATATGCTTAAGCTCACAGTGTCCGCGCCCCAGCTTTCGTCGACGGCAGTAGATCACGGGCCAAACCGAGTCCCAGACGTTGGCGAAGACTTGAGTTACAACGAGATCGTTTTTGCCACCATAAACCGATTCATGAATGGGAACCAGCCGATCGCCTAAGGGCAACCAGATCGGAATCGTTGTTACTGCAGCAGGTTTATCATTCTTGGTTACTCTTAGCGTTCGATCGGCCCAATCAATTGCATTTAGGATTGCGCTCAGCCCTTCAGCAAGTTCTGGTCGGGTCACTTGAATCGCTTCATCCACCGAAGCGCTCATGTTGGGTTGATTTTCGATTTGGAAATTCCAACTGCCATCAGCCCAGTCGTTTGCTTTCCAAGAAGCGATGCAGTTCAAATCCATGATGTCGGTTTTAGAGGTCGCCATCGTAAAGCCCACCGGAGCACCGCTGCCAACTCTGGCTACACGGCGCTGCCATGTTGTGAACTCGGCGCTTCGAATCCTCATCGTGACATTGGTAGACCAATCGTAGATCCCTAACGCCGCCCCCAACTCCTTGGGAGAACTCAACGTGACAGGCGTTGTGCGACTTATCGTGAAGTCATCGTTGGATGGTAGAATCCATTCACTTAGCAAGCTAGGAACCTGATTGAGCGCCCACGCCATTTGGTTCGCATGGCAAAAATCCCAAAGGGTCTCCAGGGACGTTTCGATTTGATCACGTTTTTCTCGAATTGTGGTGAGGCTGCAGATAACCTCAATGCAATCGACCAATTTCTTGGTTTCGAGTCGAGTCTTTTGGAGGAGCGGATCGTTAATGCCCAAAAAGGCCTGAAGCCAGCCTACAGCTGCGTAATCTTGTGTGATAGCCATGAAGTCAGTGCGAGTGAGGATAGGTAGCTGGTTCGAATCAACTCATTCGGGCAACCAGCACTATGCTGTTGTCACACTTTACTTCTTGATTTGCAAGTCCAAAGTAGACTGTCCGTACTTTCGTGCCTTAAGATCCTCGATGGTCAACCTCAGTTTGTAATTTCCTGGTGAAATTTGCTGCGGCATAAAGATACGATAGACCATGTAGTAGTCTCGTCTGACGTTTTGGCAGACATCTGGCTCCATTGGTAAGGTTTGCTCAACAATCCGATTTCCATTGTTATCCAGAATTTCGTAGCTGCCTTGGAGTTGCGACTCGAAACCATCTTTGACGGGGAGTGCCGAGACGTTCTCTACCTCGCAATACAGCAAAACTTCTTCATCGGGCTTAAACTGATACTTGGGGAACTTGGTCACAACCCCATAACGTTCTACGTCAGTACAGAAGGCGATGTTTCGGACCTCCAGGTTGCTAGCCGCCGCGAGAAAGCCAGTTGCTTTCCTTTGGCTATCCATCACCAAACTTAAATGACGAGATCGTACGGGCATCGCATCTGGATTGCTGGCTTCGATCAACGCCATCATTTGGTTTCGATAGTATTCATTTTCTTCGTCACTTAAACCCGTGATAGGCTGCATCGCTTCTTCGGGTTTTCGCAAAGACGCGTACAACATTCTCAGGGTAAGCTCTTGATGCAATCGCAGGTTCTCATCCGCAGCTGGGGATGATTCCATCTGCTTTTCCAAAGAGGTGATCGCTTGTGCGACGGATTGATTCCAGGCCAAAGCGGATTTGCTCGAAGAACCCTCTACATCAACGGTTGGCAGTTGCGATGCGTTAGCGCTTTTGTCAGAGCGAGCTGACAGTGAGGCATCTTCGCTCGTTGTATTGGCGATTGGCAATTGAGCAGACGAAGGTGAGACGGCATTGTTTACTGCGTTGATGACAGCTTGGCGACTGTCTTTGTTGGGAGCCGAACTACCCGCTGGTACTGTTGCTACCTCTGTTGCGTTGGAGGTTGCTGACGCGGCGACAACCGCAGTCTCATTTCTCGGATCGGATTTTTCAAGGCCAGGAACTTCCTGCGAGTCACTTAATCGAAAGCTGACTTTGTTGTTTGATGATTCTTGAGCTAACGTCTCGGTTGGAGATGAATCAGATAGAGATTGCGTGGTCGGGGCGGTATGTTTCTTTGAGGCAGCTAGCTGCCGTTTTAACATATCTTGATATTGAGGTGGCGCAGATGGAGTCGCAGATGGAGTCGCAGATGGAGTCGCAGATGGAGTCGCAGATGGAGTCGCGTTCGCGGAAGGTTTTGCGGCAGATACTGTTTGGTCTCTTGCGGACTGTTTTCCCGAGTCTTGATCGCTCAAGCTGGTTTTGACTGCCGAGTTAGGACCGTTTTGTTTGTTACGTTTGGTTTCGATGTAGGGCCGAGGCACTTGCGACACATTACTTGGCGGTGCACCCCATTCATCTTCATCCGAATAGAAACCTGATGGCCGTAGCCCCAATTGCTGGCACCCCACCAGTGTGGTCCCGAGCAGGAATAGGAACAAGCCTTTTCCCCGAAGACGATTTATTGGTCGGGAAGGCTTGTTATGCAATAAGTTACCGACCTTCTCCGATGGATTTCGTTTGGTTTCAACGTTCCAAGTCACGTTGTTGCTCCATTTATATGATTGCTAACACAACTCTCCAAGGATGGATTTTCCGTCGCTAGCACTTCGTAGGCCAGTGACAGATAATCTTCAGCACCGTGGCTGGTAGCGGCGTATTCGAAGATCGATTGACCGAAGCTTGGGGCTTCAGCGAGTCGAATGTTTCGTCGTATTTTGGTTCGGAAAAACTGCGCGGAAGCCCAAACGGGACTTACAGATGCGTTGCGATTCAAGAATTCTTCCACATCTCGGCTAACTTCTTGAGCGAGTCGCGTTGAGGACTCATACATGCACAACACGATTCCCCCCAGGTGCAGCGAGGGGTTTAATCGTTTTGCCACGATCTCAATCGTGCGCAACAATTTGCTAAGGCCATGCAAAGCGAGAAAGTGAGGTTGGAGCGGCAGAAACACCTCGTCAACCGCAGTGAGTGCGTTCAGTGTCAACACTCCCAATGAAGGAGGGCAATCGATGATCATGTAATCAAATTCTTCAGAGTCGAGATCCATCTTGTCTTTCAAGATAACCTCGCGACCAACTTCACCAGCCAACTCCATTTCCGCGGCCGCCAGGTCCAAATTAGCGGGGACAATTGCCAGTTCCGGCGTCAGATATCGACGAGCATGGCAGAATAGTGCTTCGCCGCACAAAATGTCATAAACACTAATCTCACCGTCCCCAACGGTGACTCCTAAATGCAACGACGCGTGAGCTTGCGGATCCAGATCCACAACACAGACCTTCTTTCCGCATTGGGCCAGAGCTGATGCCAAGTTGACGGCCGTGGTGGTTTTGCCGACTCCACCTTTCTGGTTGATAACAGCTATTTTTCGCATCAGAAATTCCCCGAAATTGAGTCACGTTCTTTAAAGTGGACCGTACCAAACCCTGGGGATCGAAATCTAGGTCAATCTCGGTGGCGTTGACAATTTGGGTAAATTCTGGATTCTTTGGAACATAAAGAGAGTCGAGGGGCGTCGCGATTAGTCTGCGACTTCGTGGCGACTCAGCTCTCACGGTCCATTTCCGTGTTACCTTATTACTCGATGGTGTTTTGTGCGTAATTTCTTGATTGCTGGCAATTGGAAGATGAATCTTTTGCGAGATAGCTCGGTCGCTTTAGCACACCAGCTAGCTGATCAGCTATCACCATCAACGCAAGTAGTTGTCGCAGTCTGTCCACCTAGCGTGTACATCCATGATGTTGGGGCAGCTATTCGCGGCAGCACGATTCGTCTCGGTGGGCAAAACGCTTACTTTGCTGCGGAGGGAGCTTACACGGGGGAAGTAAGTTGTGCGATGTTAAAGGATCTGGCGTGCACGTATGTCATTTTGGGGCATAGTGAGCGTCGAGCCATTTTCGGAGAGACTGATGAACTAGTGAACCAGAAGGTGAAAGCGGTGCTTGCCGCCGGCTTAACTCCAATTGTGTGCGTCGGGGAAACCCTCGAACAAAGAGAGGCCAACCAAACACAAACCGTGGTTCGCACCCAATGTCTTGGTTCGCTAGCAGGCCTCACGGGAGAGGAAATGGCGCGAACGGTCTTGGCCTATGAACCAGTTTGGGCCATCGGTACCGGCAAGACGGCATCGCCAGCTCAAGCCGAGGAGGTTCACGCTGATATTCGGGCGTTGCTAGTTGACCTATTCGGGGAAGCAGTCGCCTCGAAATACGGCGGAAGCGTAAAAGCGGACAATGCATTGGAATTGCTAAGCCAACCGAACATTGACGGAGCGTTGGTCGGTGGCGCATCGCTCAAGGCCGACTCGTTCTTGGCTATCGTTAATGCAGCAGCCAGCATAAAGAAATAAAATAGGCCAGCGAGCATCTACAACGAAAAGGGGTCGGGAGTTTCTTTGTATGTCACGAATGGGGGTGGCATGAAAATGTGGGCATGAAAATGAAGAGCTTGAAACATCTTCTTGCCCCCATTTTCTTGCCAATTCTTAGTCTCTGTGATCCAGGACAAACGGTGACTTGAGCAACAGGTTAAGCGAAAAGGGGACGGGAGTTTTACTGCATTTCACGCATAGGGGTGGCATGAAGATGTGGGCATGAAAATGAAGAGCTTGAAACATCTTCTTGCCCCCATTTTCTTGCCAATTCTTAATCGCTGGGCTCACGGACAAACGGCGATTTGAACAACGGGTTCAACGAAAAGGGGTCGGGAGTTTTACCTCATGTCACGCATAGGGGTGGCATGAAGATGTGGGCATGAAAATGAAGAGCTGGAACGATATTCTTGCCCACATTTTCTTGCCAATTCTTAGTCTCTGGGATCCTGAGCAAACGGCGATTTGAACAACAGGTTCAACGAAAAGCAACAAACAGTGGATCAACAAACAGTGGATGGCACCATATGGGTGGGGCGGGGGCGAATGACTCGTTTCTTTACAAAATCGCGAGCGGGTTTCGCGGATGCTCCAGCGTTCCTCTGGTTACTCCAACTCGATTGGCTGCCTTGAGCCGTTTCCAAACGTCACTTCCATTAAGCTCACCAGTTAGCAAACTACGGTAACTGGTAACGATCTCCCCAATTTCCTGGGGACTTGCGTCGCGAAGAAGCTCAATCCGGAAATGGACTACTGATTTCTTGATCAAGCCAGCGACCGCCTCCGCTCCGCTTTGAGCCTGGCCGTTGTAGAGCGTGTTGCGACAACCAATATCGGCATGCAGAACATGCTCCATTCCGATTCGGTCCCGTAACTTGACGTCATGCCGATCACAGGGGCGCCCGCAATTCGATTTATTAGTACCCGGCGAAAGAACCGTGCAAAATACGCAATGCTCCATATGAAACATCGGCATGTGCTGATGCACGACAATTTCGACAGAACCAGGGCACACACCGTCAACCAATTCCGTCAATTGATCACGATTCAAATCATACGACGCAGTGAATCGCATCGCTCCATTTTGAATGAGCCACTCGGCCGTCAACGGATTTGTTGCATTCAAGCTAAAATCACACACGAAAGGTATCTGTGCTTTTCTCGCGTAATCGAGAGCCGCTAGATTACGAACCAGCCATCCGTCGGCATTTCGTTTTTCCAGGGCCTTGAACAACCCCATCTCACCGGGTTTTTGAATCCGAAGCGTTGCAAGAAAAATCTTGGCCTTTGCCTCACGACAGACTTCAACTGCTCGAGCGTACTCGCGAATATCATGAAAGTCGGCGTACACTGACGCTTGACCGGTCGAAATGACTGACTCCAGCTGCGAAAGTGAACGAACCAAAACATGTAACTGTGGAGCATAATCGCCCTCGCCAGCACGATTCCGTTCCACACCAACATCCATGGCAACGGACTCTGTTCGTTTCTTCGCCTCCGAGATCATGCGATCCACTACACCATAAGCTGAAACAGTCCGCGGAGACCTCACCACCATGATATCGTCCAAATGTGCGATCAATTCTTTACGGATTTCCCCCAACACACTTAATGGCAACATCGGGTTTCCAACGATTCGGGCATCGAACTCATTCAAAACGAATTGCGTGTTGCCAAGCCGGTTAAATTGCTCGTGCAGTGATTCGCTAGATACCGAATGCTTGCGAGCTACCTCAGGAACAAATTCATGCACCCAAGTAGTCGCTGTACCATCATCTCTGGGAAGAACGCCAGCCCGGCACTCAACCGGCTTGCCGGTCTCGACATGTATCTCCATCCAAATCGGCTTTTTGCGGATCGGCTGCTTCGAATCGAATGTCGCTCTGAGCCGTTTTGTCAATTGTGGCGAATCGGTTTGCCAAATACCAAGCCCCGGCGTTACAAAATCGGGCTCGATTAATCCCCGCTGAAAAGCCAGCTCGACGCGTCCAGACTGAGGTGTTTCAGACAGCTTTCCATTAACGAACACTTGGTAGATTCGCCCTCCGATCTCATCCCCCGCGATGCGATCTCCTTCGAATACGACACCATCGCCAGGCATAAGCTCGTGCTCTAACTGCGCCATAACTCGTTCGCCACGAACGCCGATGACCGTTCCTACTCTAACACCTCGTTTTGCACTACTAAGCCCAGGAACCAATCGCTTATGGTTGCAGCCCTCGAGCCACCCAGGACTGAATCCTCTGGAAAAACTAAGCTCCATCTCTCGACGCGAGTCTCCCGACCATACAATCTCTCGCCCTTGAACCGCCGCATCGATCGCTTTCCGATAATGCCCAACAATGTTCGCCACGTATTCGGGAGTCTTCAATCGCCCCTCGATCTTTAGCGAACAAACTCCAGCATCTATGAGCTGCGGCACGTGAGCGTATCCCGCCAAATCTTGAGGCGATAACAAATAACGGTTGTCGCCTAGATCGACGTCCTGTCCATCGCAAATCAAATCGTAATTCAGTCGACACGCCTGTGCGCATTGCCCCCGGTTCGCACTGCGACCACCGAGCGACTCGCTCGTCAAACACTGGCCACTATAGGCAACACACAACGCGCCGTGGATAAAGGTCTCTACCGGCATCTTGGTCGATGACGTTATCTTGCGAATCTCGTCGATAGAAAGCTCTCTGGCCAACACGACTCGCTCAATTCCCAGCGACTCGATGGCGGCGATCGTTTCCGCTGAGACCATGGTCATTTGAGTGCTGGCATGAATACTCAACTCGGGGCATATCTCACGAATCAAACGGACAGCTCCGAGATCCTGCACCAAAACCGCGTCAACGCCCGCCTTGGCAAGCAGTCCGACATTCTTTTCAAAAGCACTAAGCTCATCGGTAAAGATAAGTGTGTTGAGGGTCACGTAACCCAACACACCTCGCCGATGCAGCGTTCGCATCAATGGCTCAAGATCATCCAGGCTAAAATTAGTTGCTCTCGCGCGTGCATTGAACCCGACATCGAGGCCAAAATAAACGGCGTCAGCCCCATTTTCAATTGCGGCTTGGATACATTCCCAGTTTCCGGCGGGGGCCAGCAGCTCGGGCGCTGGCCTCCCCCTGGACGGTTCGTTAGTCATGATTATTTCACTTCGCTAGGCAACAAAAATCGTGTCTTTAGAGTTTGTTTGTGGACTTGTTTGCTGGGCTTCTGATTCGGCAACTCAATGAGCATGGTCATCTCCTGCGTCTGCTCGCTGGATACAAGATGGCCAAGATTATTGTCAAAGAACATGCTCCCCGTAATGGCCTGGGACGGGATCGATATCTTTGCACCGAAGTTGTTTTCCCCTGCGAACGCCAAGTTGGTCTCCACCTTGAATTCGTGAACCTTTCGCCCTGCCGCGACGACCTCGCCTACGTAGGTATAGCGATTGGTTGCCGAGAAAAGCCCTGCTGGTGTTTTGTTAGATGTGAGCTGAGTCCAAGTAAACCCAGGGGCAATCCGCTGAGCAGGAAAAACAGGAGAGCCATTTTCAATCGATTCTTTAATCATCGTTTCGATGTTGGTTCCTCCCGGAGTGTTGCGAAAGCCCTCGAGCGCAGCCTCAGGAATCTTGACATCCGCAATCTTGCCCAACACGCTCATCGAATTGGAACACTCAGCATCGATGAGTGGACGGAACATTTTTGAGATCTGTTTTGCGAAAGCGGATTCGTCGTCAGGCTTGCTCGTATCAACTTCGATTTTGCCAGCCCCCGGGATATCCAAACTTAACTGAGCACGCCTGAGGATAGTCACGACCTGCGCGGTCCCGTCGCCAAAATTCTCGCGCACTTCCCAGTCCTGAGTCATTTCCGATTTTTGCGAGACCGGGTTTGTGGCCCCTTCTTCTCCCTGTTGAGAATCCTGACTGACTACCGAAAGCAGCTTGGTCCCCTTGGCAAGCTTCCATCGAAACTCAACTTCCTGTGCAACGGCAGACGCGTGCCCCAGAAGACTAAAAACAATCGCGATGGCGACACTCTTCGCTGCGACACTTTTAACGGAGAGAAATTCACTCGCAATGGTTTGCTGGCAACCGGCCCCCCCAAGCTGCGAAACACAATGCGACCGTCGCCCCACGGGGATTAGCAGACCAAGGGAACTCCAAACGCTAGCAATCAACTGATTCACGGCGGAAAGTCCTAGTGATTAAAGAAAATGACGAACAAGCTTCGGGCCAAAATCGGGTTCAACTGTCGAAGACAACCCAAAAACCACCACGATGCTTCTCATTCTAGGTAGGTCGCTCGATAAAACCAAACGCAAATTGCCAAAGGCGAATGGTTCGGTTTTGGCGTGGTTGAACTCGGAATACTTTAGAAGAAATCAACGAAAAGTACAAAATTTTAAAGCCTTCGATATTGACGCTGGTGGTCCAAATCTCCTAAACCATCCATTGTGAAAGGACTCACACGGAGGCAGAGGACATGAAGACTGTTTTGGTAACTGGTGGCGCCGGGTTTATCGGTGGCGAATTCGTTCGACAATTGTATGCGGACGGCGGATTTCGGATCGTTAACTTGGACAAGCTTACCTACGCGGGAAACTTGGCATCACTATCAGATGTCACCGACCAGAGTCGGCATC
>JALOQS010000056.1 GCA_025459355.1 Pirellula sp. | reverse complement strand
TGCAGTCTATTGTTTGTCCGTGAGACCTATGAGTCGAACGTCACCGAATCGCCGCTAAAGAGCCGACCGACGCGGCTTGGCATCGCCCTGTTGGTTGGCATGCCGGGTGATCGCATGCGGGGGATTGCATGCAGGGATATGGTGCAAATCGATCGATCCTCTCAATAAAGTCGGAAATTTCCCAATCGGATGGTAGCATTTTGGCGTTGAAACCAATACTCTCATAGTCGGACAATCGCTCGTAAAATCAATTGACCCCATAGGACACGTATGAAGACCTTCTTAACCACGATTTGTTTCTTTGCCCTCTTGGCAGTTGCTGGCGTCAGCGCTCCTGTGCTTGAAAAGAGAGCTGCCGGAATCGTGACAAAACATTGGGGCGAGATTCTCGATCCAGACGGCGATTGTAAATTCGTTCTAGAGAAGGGGCGGCTCGTTATAGGTGTTCCTGGGACTGACCATTCTCTCGGTTTTGAGCGAGGCCAGATGAATGCGCCCCGAGTCTTGCGCACGATAGAAGGAGATTTTATTGCGCAGGTTAAGGTTACTTGCGAGTTTCCAGTTGGGGCGGCCAGCCTTATTCCTAACAGGCGGCCATTCCATGGAGCAGGCTTCTTGCTATTGGTAGATGACAAGAACTACATTCGATTCGAACGTGCAGAAATGGTCTACGAAGGTAATAACTTATCTTACGCGAGTTTCGAATCGAGGCTGAACGGAGAGTTTTTGCGCAAGGGCGACGCTTCCGAAATGCCATTGCGCCCAGGAGCAACTTATCTTCGGCTTGAGCGACGAGGAGGATTAGTTTACGCATCCACCAGCGCAGACGGCGTCCAATGGTTATCGATGGAGCCAATTGAAATGGAACTGCCAAATGCAGTGTCTTTAGGTGTTGCCGCAGGACACAACACATCCTCTCCGTTCGAGGTCGAGTTCGATGGCTTCAAAGTCTTCGTCGAGCAATAAAAAGCGGACGCAAGTTACATCGACATGTATCCCTGTTTCCTAAAACGCTCACTCGACTGCACGGCAGAAAGCGAACGAGACAGAACCCCCAAAATACCTCTTGAAATCCCAGAGCGTTTAACATTTGAGGACCATTGTTCTATTGCGGTTTCGCAAATCGTCTATGCGGGCGAAAAAAGTGTCCTAGTACCCCATCACCCGCAAGCGTATAATTTGGTTTGATCACTTTCTCGAAGGGGTGCTTGATGAGTGTCGTTGAAAGAGTTGTGTCGGAACCGGAAACACGGATGGTATTAGAGGGTGTGGAATGGGAGACCTACGTCGCTTTGTCCGATCAACGACGTGGTAGTGTTCCGAGGATGACCTACGATAACGGTGTGCTCGAAATGATGTCGCCAAACCGCGAACATGAGAGCATCGGCCGTCTCGTTGGCAGATTGATCGAAACGTATTCCGAGGTTAAGAATATCGAAATCATTAGCGTCGGGTCGGTTACAGTAAAAAGATCGGATCTTAGCAAAGCTTTTGAAGCAGATGAATCCTACTACGTCAGTAACGCGGAACGTCTGCTCTCGAAAAAGGATTTGGACTTTTCAATAGATCCACCCCCTGATTTGGTAGTTGATGTCGAAATGACGTCGTCTGCTATTAACACGCTGCAGTTGTTTGCTGCGATGGGCGTACCTGAGGTTTGGAGGCATGATGGACATCATCTTCAAATGTTTGAACTGGTCGATGGTTCCTACCTGCAGATTCGATCGAGCTTCCAATTGCCGGGGCTAACAACGGTGCAGGTGGATGAGTTGCTATCTCAGCGCAACACTGTGGGTGAAACCAAACTCATTCAGAACTTTCGCATGAGCATCAGTTCTTGAAAATCCGGGGCAACGAGCTTGCAATTCTCTAAATGGGAACGCTGCCATAAACGACTGCACAACTCTAATGAAGCATAATGCTGAGGACGTGTTGAAGTAAGTAGCGATTCTTTACTAGGTATTCAGGAAGTCTTGGGTAATTAGTGTTGGTCCACGAAAGTGTGATGAATGAGGGCTAGTATGGGCGTTATGCCACTCTGTGATGCGTCCATTGGATGTGCGAATCAACTCGATCAACTCCGATCGATTAGCGACATCCAACTTCTGAAAGATGGTCTTCTTGCGATGGTCTTCTTGCGATAGTGGTAGGTTCGGATACTGACGTCTAGCGCGGAACCGATCTCTTTCGCTGTTAAGCCGAGAACAATCAGGTGGACAATCCTGGCTTCTTCCGAATCTAATTTCTGAAGAATGGATCTCGGGATCATGTCGCGCAGTTCGCTGTGTCGTGGCGTTTCATTCGCGATTGCTTTATGCACCATTTTTCGAAGCTCGTCCACTTGCGTTTGCAAATCGCAGACGTCATTGGCACCCGACTTGATAGCCCGTACAGCAGTCGATATCGTCCATTGATTGCTGACTGCGATCAACGGAAGCGTATGATCTTTTGGCTGCAACGCGGTCAATGCTTCGAGCTCCTGCTCTGGATCTTGAGCAATCTCGACCAGCACGCATGCTGCATCTAAATCGTCAAAGATTTGCGAGTACTGGTAAGAATCGTTGACGTGGATGACTCGTACTGGATCGTCAAAGAACGCTTGCGAGATCTTTTCGCTGGCGACGTTCGTCTTCGTTAGAACAAAAACTTTGGGAGCCGAAGTTGAGTATGTCATACCAAACCATTTAGAAAAAATTGCAGGAAAGGCTTAAACAAACAATCTATCGTTGCTATCGAAATTTCTTGTCAACCGAATGAGCGTGTTCGCTGAATAGTATTCAAGTACCGGGTAAGGAAATCCCCGTGTGACCAAATGGCTCGCAGCAGTTGTGACGTCTTGCGAGCCTCTGTCCTTTCATTTCATTGAGAAAAGCTAGTCGCTAGTAGACGGTGCTGTACAGCAGCCCTTGATGCCCTGCCAGCAGTGGCTCGAACGGGAACTCAACCACAATATGGGACTCCGTCAGCTTGATCGCAACCGGCTTGTTGGCAAAATCGGCGTCGATCGATTGCGCAATTCGAGACAACCATCCCCAGGATTGTTCATCATTAGAGCCAGAGCCGTGGTCAAAACCTAACTGAACCAGTCCATTCGATACCGTGACATCGATCGTCACTTTCCTGCCGATGCTATGGACGCGGGAGATTAATTCCGCGAGCGAATTGACAATCGTGGTGGGTAGATACAAGAAGCTAATCGACTCTTCTTTTGAACGGACATCAATTGCGTATTGGTTGCCTGGGCGATTGCGTGCAGTCAAAGCCTGTTCTACCAAAGTTTTGAAACGAACTGGCTCGAAGAAAGTGGACGATTTTGGCATGCCGTCGTTTCGATTCGGATGGTTTTTGGGGAGTGGATGGAATCCATGGGTGTCAAGAGTGATGGTTGCGATCAGGCCGAACAGAGAAAGAATTGGGGCCGACTGAACCGATATCTCGCGAAAGAGATCCTCTTGAACCGAATTCAGGAATAGGAAACCTTGGACCTCAGAGCCGCGACCAAGGGCTAGGCATAAGCCGCTTCGCAACCCCAGATCGGAGATCAACGCGATAGACCGCTGCGCAGGTTTTCCTTGGGCGGCAAAAGATGATAAGACTCGTTCGCAGTCTCCGAACATTCGAACGGTTCCCGGGCGCATCTTAAAGAGGGAGCCTTCAGGATTGACAAAACAGGAGTAGCCTTTTTTGAGGGAGTTTTCGGGGCATCGATCACTGGTGTTCGCATCGACAACCACTAATTGATTCGCCCCCGCAACTCTACCTACGAGGCAGACTCGATCCACTTGATTGAACAGTTTGTGATTCTTGAGCACATGCATCAAGCGTGCTGCTGGATGGCCGCAATGCGTTCCGCTGGCGAGATCCTCTGCTAGGCTGGCGAGTTGTGAGACGATCCACGACTCTTCTTCAAAGCACTGGTCGAGTGAATCCAGCCGTGAGTTCCTATACACATCCAAATCGCGGTGCTCCTCGAACCCTTGCTGGGGGCTGGCCCCCGAGGAAAGTTCCGCTGGTGAAGCATGCACCTCAGTATCAAACGGAGTCGTTAGGTCTCGATCGGTTATCGAGAATTCCGCTTGAACATCCCGAATCAAATCGGCTAGCAGGCCAGCCTCGCGACTCGATTCATCCAACACGATTCGCTTGAGGAATTTCAAAGCACGATTGAGCGTTAGACGCTTCACATCAGCAGCCCCAGGACTATTGGAGGGGTGTTTGATTGCGAGTTTTATGGCTCTGGCGAGCTTGACCGATTGGGGGAAGCCCAGGAACGCTGCTTCTGCAATGATGCTGTTCAGTTGATCGAGCAATGGCTCGTGAATGCGGATTGAGTCCCCGATACCTTTTTCGTCGAGAAAGGAGTCCCATTCGGAAACAGCCGCAACAAGTCGTTTTGAGTGATGTCGAGTGGGAATCACCCGCGATGTGGTTACGTCTGATTGCAAGTCTGTATTCATAGCAAATCTCAGCTTATAAAACGTGTACTGATAAGGATGAATCAACGGAAAACCAAAGCGTTTATTCGTCGCTTATGTCATCATCGTCATCATCGCCGCCGGCTTTGTTATGCTTGCCGTCGCAGAATGGTTTGTTTAACGAAAGGCCGCAACCACACAACACGTGAGACTTTTTCTTTTTGTCAGGGCAGAGAGGACGTCCATACTTGTCAACAATATTGACATCACCCTCGATGATGATGGGTCCCTTTGGGTTGCAACAAATTTTGGTCGGGCATGTTTCGCATGGATTGGCCATGATGGTTGTTCTCCAGTCGGTTAAGCAGTGGTTTTTTACGGTTATCTGTCAAATTCATAACGGGACGGGGCATCGATGCGAGCGTCGCTTAAAAAAGTGGTCTCAAGATGTGAGCGGACCAGCCCAGGCCTTGATATTCACGGTAGCCTTTGCTGCGAGACGAACCCATGATGTAGATGTGATCGCCAAGTCTTAGGATGCCGGAGGCTGATTGTCCTGCGGCTAGCTCTCGATGTTCGGCAGGTAGCTCCGGGGTAGCTCCGAGCGGTACAAGTTGTGGATCAGAGGTTTCAATAACTTCGAAATTGCTGTTGGCATAAAATGCAACGCAACCTTGAATTCGCTTGCCGTTACGATCTTTAGGAAGACACGTCTTAAGAATCTTGCCCGACTCAGTCACCCAATCGAACAGGCTGCCCAGTACCCCGACTATCTCGCCGTCTCGTGAACCATTAGCCCTTACCGCACCTGAATAGATCAGTGAACGTCTGGAGCCACGCTCAAGTTCCGATTCGCCAACGTCTTGAACGGCGTATTCCCCAAACGTTTTGCATCGCATGGATTTTGTGAACCACTGATGATCCGCGACTCGGGCATCTTTGATGTCCGGTATTAGCTCTGGATTCGAGGCGGTGACGACTCGTCCCATACGGTTCGCCAAGACCAAATTTCGGTACATCGAGTAGCTGCTGTTGATATCTCGAAGCCGTCGCCCAGCTGCCTGAATGCTCTCATCGGATGGTTCGACTAACGCCTGCCAAAGGTATTTGTCGGTCGCCCACCATCGAATCGCTGCGGATCGTTCAAACAAATTGCGATCGATAAGATCGATGGCTTGTTTAGAGAAGGTCTCCAGCGTCTGAAGATTTAGTCGTAATTCCCCGTAAGCCATTTCACGGAGCAGTTCTTCCATTTTTGCGGTCGCGAAGTCACCTGTTTCCGTGATTCGTTCAAAGACGGGCCCCAGAGCGACACCCCGTTTTCCAAGCTTAGACGCAAAAACAATTCCGTTCAGAGAGATCAATTTGATCGATTGTTTGTCATCTTGAACTTTGACGTAAGTATCTTTATTGATCTCGGGTATGAGACGAGATCGCATAAGCTCATCTGGGCTAATGCTATTGATTTGGCAATTGGATTCGCTGGCAAAAATTTCATTGCTTGGCACGATCAGGTGAGAACTCCAACCGAGTCCGGCATAGTCGAGGTAGCCGTCGGACATCGCGGAAAAGACTGACGAGTCTTTGCCCTCGATGCTGGCGTAGCTGCTAATGGTTCCGCCGGGAGTTAGCTTTCGATGACCGCGCGGCAAATGCGCATAATGTCCTACCTCGATGATATTCGGATCACTTGATCCAACGACTTTGCCATCGCGATCTGTGAAAAACGAGTACCAACCTTCAGCCGTGTCACCATCTTCGGTTCGCGGCATGTAATCTTGTAGGATGATACGAGCTTCCTCGGCGAGATCGAAAAATGCTCCCATGGCACCCACGACTTGATCGTTCTTGGATGAGCTCTTGATCGAGGTGCTAAACACCAGGCTGTTTCCTGAATCGATAATGGAACGACTGGTTTTTTCGATGGCATACTCGTTCGTATCGCCAGTATTGGACGATCGTGCGAACCACGTTTCGTCAGCGACCGAACGCCCCAGTACGCTGGAACGCCGATTCGCATTGGCGTTCGCCACAACAATACCATCGGGAGTCGTGATCACTAGGTCGCGGTAAAGCGTATAGGAGCTACCAATGTCCTCCAATCGATTGCAGGATTGAGCTACCAATTGATGGGATTCCTCTAGGTTTTTGATAACCTTTTGAAGCATCGCCAACGTCGCTTCTTGGCTCTTACCCTTACCCAGTTGTTCGGCGAGGGCATCCACTTTTTGCTTGAATGTTTGGTAGACATCATTTTGAAACATCAATTCCAGCTTTCGCGGTTGATAGCTACGCACATCATCCACAAATTGGCTAATGTCCTTCATAGTCCAGTTTGTTTCCAGCGTAGGCACTTCGAAAGCGGCTTTGGATGCATCGAGGTATTCACCCATTTCATAGAGTTGTTTCTCCAAGACTCTGCTAATCTTGCTGAGTCGCTCCAACGCCTCCGTGAATACCGTCTCAACTGCCCATGACATGACGTCACAAGTTCGCTCCAGAAGAGTGCGATCGATCAAGTTGATTTTTATGTAAGCCGTCGTGCAATAGATCGATCGGCAAAATTCTTCCTTGGCGGCATAGAACTGGTCGAACAGGTTTTTGGTTCCATCGTGCAGTTCTGCAGCAAACGTTTCAACCCGCTCCATAAGATCTGTGATTTGCTCTTGTTCGGTCGCGGTCTCGCTGATGGCAGCCGCCGTACACTTGCCTTGATTGCAAATCGGGGAGACCCCAATCAGTTCGTTGATAATTTTCTCGTAGAACTCCCGGTGATCGTTCGTGATCAGAGAGTTGAAGATACTGAATTTGTTTTCGGCCTTTTGGTCGACAATCATGTTCTTGCCTGCGCTTCCGGTTGAAGAATGGATGCGATCAATTTTTGGATCGAAATTAGGGTGAAGTATTTGTCATGGACACGAATGACGCCATCGACAAAGGGCTGGTTAACGTGAGGTGGTGATGGATGAATCTCTTCATCCACGAGATGGTGTATTTGCGAAACGGAATCAACATTGAGCACGATAGGTTCGTCGAACGCGTAGAGCCCGCTTTCGATCGCTTCCTTTACAAGTCGCTGAGAGGTTTCCAAAAGAATCATTTCGCCATGATCGGTGGGCTCTCTCTCGGGGACTTCGAAGCAACGACGCATGTTCACGACAACGGCCGTTCTCCCGCGAATGTTGACCAGTCCATCGATCTTGGCATCCGCCCCGGGGACTTTAGTGACCGGAAGTGGTCGAAAATACTCTTCGACCAATAGTGAGTTGATCGCAAAGGCTTCGTCTCTAATATGGAACGTTGAGATCTGCATCGTTTCGAACACCTATGATTTCGATGGGTTTCTGCGGATCTGCAAGCACTCCGCCACAGTGGACCGGACGTGGTTTTTGTCGATTTTGATGACGTATCGATCAAAGCCGAGACTCAATCCTTTTTCACGGAAGTGGTCGTCGGACAGCGTTGTAAGTGCGACCAGCGGCAACATATCAAATCGCTTGTCTTCGCGAATTTTTGTGGCCAATTGAAATCCATCCATGCGTGGCATGTTGATGTCGGAGATCACCAAATCATAGCGATTGGGTTCCGCGCACAGTTTTTCCCAGGCTTCGACACCATCCTCGACAATTTCAACGGTCCATTCATCGCGTGAGATGTATTGATTGATCAGTTTTCTGAAGAAGAGACTGTCTTCCGCAACCAAAATTTTCGCATTCCGGGTTTTCTCATCCTGCTTCTTAATTTTGTCAGGTGCATGTTTTTCAAAGACGCTAAAAACGTCCAGGAGCATGACCAAGTTTTCATTGTGCAGGAAGGTCCCGACTATACCTTGATTGTCGTCGAGCCTTGATTCGAAGTTGTCGTCAACCTCGATGACGGTAATGTTAGGACCGGTGAGTATGCCAATCGGAAAGGAAACGGCTGCGGGTCTGATCAAGCAGCAATCCTGATTGGCTGAATCGAACGGCGTTATTGGCAAAAAGGAATCCAATCTCATAATCGAGATGGTTTCATTTTTGATCTGACAGTACTCTTTGTTTCCTACCTTGCGAAGAGAATCAAGCGAGATGCGTTCGATGATCGCAACGAGTTCCAGCGGTATGGCAAAGAACTCATGGTCCGAATAACTGAACACAACCATTTTCTGCTTCGGCAGGTTTTTCGTTACTTTGGTTGTCGCGGCAGGATCTGCGGTTAACGATCGCACCCCCTTCTGGCTCTTTTGATCAACAAACTTGAGCGATAGTTTGTTCACCAATCCATGTATATCCAGGATAAGCGAAACATGACCTGTCCCTAAAACGGTATGCCCGGAGAAGACGCCGCAGTTAGCAAGTAGCTTGGGCGTTTCACGTACGATTATTTCTTGAATTCCAAAAACACGATCAACGATTGCGCCAAACTGGTGCTTTCGATATTGGAGAATGACCAAGCAACTCTGTTTGTCTCGTTGGAATTGTGACGTTAAGCCGAGAGCTCCACGGAGGTCGAGAAGGGCGACCAATTGATCGCGCAATTGATACACCGATTCTCCGTCTACCTGGACGATATTCGCGATCGCCTTCTCGTCGTATTGAATGATTTCGCTGATCGCTGTCTCTGGGACGGCAAACTGCTCTTCGTCGATTTCGATGATCAACGCTTTGGTCAATGAAGAGGAAACCAGGGCTTTAGCGAGCGGTAGTATCGCATTAAACGTAGTGCCAGAACCGACTTTCGTCACCACGTCGATAGAACCACCAACCGCTTCGATATTGTTTCGAACCACATCCATTCCCACACCACGACCGGACACATCCGTCGCTTGGTCTTTCGTCGAAAAACCTGGCTGGAATATCAACATGACCTTTTGGTGTTCGGTGAGTTGATTCGCTTGGTCCTGCGTTATGACCCCTTTGCTTACGGCTTTTTCGCAAACACGCTCAGCAGATATCCCGCGGCCATCGTCTTCGACTGCCAGAATGATTTCCCCGCTATGAACATACGAACGCAGGAAGATGTTACCCTGTCGATTTTTTCCAGCAGCCTCGCGTTCGGCGGGCGTCTCCAATGCGTGATCCAGCGAATTGCGAATCAAGTGAGTGAGAGGGTCTGCAAAGCTCTCCAGTATCGTTCGATCAAGCTCCAGATCGCCCCCCTCGATGTGCAGGGCCACTTCTTTGCCGAGCTGGCGAGATAGGTCGCGCACAATCCGACGATATCGTTCGAAAAGTGAGCCCGTCGTTTGCATGCGGGTTTCAATAACCGTCTCATGCACCCCTGATATCGATTGAGAAAGAGTCCTAAAGGCCGCGTTTCCTCGAAAATCAAACTCGTTCATCAATTGATTACGAGCCATGACCATTGTGCCGGTCCATTCCAACAGTTTATTGAGAATGTGGACGGGGACCCGCATCGATTGATCGACTGATTGCTTCTCCGACGAGGGCTTGTGCTCTGCTTTGGAGGGAGTCGCTGGTGTTGAGGAGGCTTTGTTGTCCTTCGTAAGGGATGCTTTTTGAGGAGCTTCGTTCGTAATCTTTGGTTCGCTAGCGAGTCCTTTTTCTGTACTCTTCTGAGAAGTAATGCTTGGAGTGCCGGGCTGAATGCTGGTCGGAATTGGAGCTGGGTTACCCGTGGCTTTCAAAGCAGTTGGGTCGATTTTACAGACGTTCTCTGGCTTGAGGCTAAAATGATCCGACAGCATGTCCGCTGCCAAAACGGTCTCAAGATAAATCGTGCAGGAACCGCTCGTTGATGAATCGATCTGTTCGGTTGGTATCGAGCTGTGGAGAATTTTTCCTAGGCTTTTAAAGCCTACCACGACCCCTTCTTTGACATCAATGGCCTGACGAATAGCTTCCAAGTCAAAAGTAATTCGAAAGACCGGGTCCTTTTTGCTGGCCCCCTTTTGGATCTTCTGCACATCGTCTTCGGACAATTGACCAGGGGCAGGCTCTGCTTTGCCATTTAATGCAGCATCGAGTTTGGCTAGGGGCGCTTGACAATCAAAGCTAGCTCCGATGTCCGACGTTTGAAGCATCCCTTTTAGTGCATCGACGGCGGCGAGAACAGCATCGGTAACAACTGCGGTTGCCGATTCGGTGCCTGCTCGGACCCGATCGAGAAGTGATTCCGCCTTGTGCGCCACCGAAACCAGATTATGAAGCTTGAGAAACGTCGCATTCCCTTTGATAGTATGGACCGCGCGGAAAATCCGATTCACCAATTCCGCATCGGTGCTACCATCTGTTTCTAACGAAAGCAAATCTGATTCGATATCGGAGAGGCCTTGAATCCCTTCGACGACGAATTCCGCTAGAAGCTCAGGATCTGATTCGTCAAGGCCTCCAAGTTTGTTTGTGCTTGACGCTGGATTCGATGAGGGAGGCTCGCTCGATAAGCTTTCGGATTGCTGTGACGTATGGGGAGCGGGAGTGCTAACAGGCGAAAGTCCCAGAATGCCATTCAGCTTGGCCATGGAGCTTTGGCAATCGTAGGATTTGCCTACATCTGACGCATTGAGCATGCCTACTAAGTCATCGACGGCCGCCAGAATCGCATCGGTGACCTCGGACGTTGCTTGCCGCTCTCCGCTTCTGATTTGATCGAGCAGCGTTTCCGCCAAATGGCTCAATTTCACCAGGTTATCAAGCCCCATGTAGGAGCCAGTTCCCTTGATAGAATGGACCGCGCGGAAGATGCGATTGACGAGCGCTTTGTCCTCACCGCCGTCGGATTCCAAGGACATCAAATCCTTTTCCACGTTGCCCAGCCCCTGCAAGCTTTCAGCAACGAATTCCGTAAGCAATTCTGTATCTTGAAAGTTATCCATAGGGTGCTTATCTACGAATGCAGCGTGAGTGGATACGGTCGAAGATGCTCGCGCAATCGCAGATCGCCGCTTCCACAGCATGACGTATAGTTCGCATAATCAATCCCTAAAAATAAGGTCTCCCATTGATATTGCACGGATTTGCACACCACCGCGAATCACTGCAAAGATCGCGGCTGGCGGGATGTTAGCAACGCTCACAACTCGTGTAAGTAAGGTTATCACTTACGCGTTGAAAGAAAGCCTTTGAATTACAAGGCTTTGAAATGGGGGCGAGTGAGCGTTCTCAATTTTGATGCGATTTGATGCGAACAAATGACGATCACTTGGCAGTGTATGTCATCGTCAATCACGACGATCTATGCGTAACTTGATCTGGTACATGTTCGATAATCGGTAGCTGATCGCAATGCATCCTAACTTCACTTTAGACTACTTCCCAGCAGAGTTCTTTACACGTCCTGTTGGGGAACCGAGGAGGTTGGGGCTGTTTTCTAGAATCATGGCTCGCCAAGGATCTGAAGTCACCCGCGAAGCATCCCAAGTTGCTCGCGATGGGGCCGTCTCATTTGAACCGCTGGTTTTCGAAACCCGATCCCGCATGCGTTCGCATTCGGATGAAACGATGTCGATACCGCAGGAGTTCCGACAGAGAGAGTCCTTGCATGGAAGAATCGATTTGCAAGCTTCTCAGTGGTCGATTCAAGCCCGAAAGAAGCACATCGCCAGTGTGAGAATGGTTTACATTCACGGGCCAAAGAATCAGATAATCAATACATGGATTTTTCCCAATCGGCCTGATCAAATGCCCGTCTTTGCCGCGGAACTTATTGCGGTTGGGTCGGAGGTGCGCGTCGCCTTTGTCGATGTTCAAGTGCCAGTGATTCGTTCCATCTCGATGTTGGATGAGGTCTCACTGTTGACTAGCGGAGTCGCCGCTCGATTTTCTGAACTTGTATGCAGCGAAGCTCCTCCGGTGTGGGCCACGGAATCATCGCAAGGGAACTTTACTTACGCACGGAACGTTCCTGTGAGTCAGCTTCATCGCGTAGAAGAATGTTACCAAGCTTACTTGGACGCGTACCTCGGTGCATTCACGAATCGAGTCACAGGAGCCAGTCTCAGTGAGCAAAACCGGGATGAATTGGCATTAGACGAACTCCATCGATACCAACACCATCACATGGAAAGTAGTCCTGGGAACAAGTTCTTGAGCAAACTGTTTGGGGCCGATTGGACGGACTCCTTTATGCGTGAATTTCTATTCGCAAAGCCACGAGGTTAATTATGAGCGTTATGAATATGGTTCGTGCAGCTATTTCGGAGTCGCATCAGCAAATCGAGCAGACTCCGTTTTCTAAGGGGATGATGGATGGATCGATTACGCGGACCGATTACTCGCGAGGCTTAGTTCAGCTATGGCATATTCACGATGAGATAGAGCGATTGATTCAAAGAATCGAAGTGGTTCGCGACTACTTTACCCCCGAGATGATCAGAACGCCTAGCATCAGTCGTGACTTGAACGCATTCGGTTTTAGCGCAAACAGCTTTCCGCCGATGAAAGAAACGCTGGAGGTCATATGTCACATTCGCAATTGGGCGATTGAAAAACCTTATGCGTTGCTGGGGTGCATTTACATTCTTGAGGGCTCGCGGATGGGGTCGCTCGTTATCGCCAAACCACTTGGCAAAACGCTAGGCTTAACACCTGGCGAGATTGCTGGAATCGAATATCACCTCGAAGGGGCCTCGCAGACACCAGCGCGAATGCGAGCCTTTAAAGAGAAAATCGATCAATCCTCGTTAACGCCGAATGAGACAGCGAATCTTACCGAGGGTGCAGTCCGCTTTATGGAACTGCTCAACGATCTTTATGCGGTATTAGTACTCGATGATTCTTCGGGAGTAACCGGGCGCAGAAAGACGGCGTAATCGCAGACCAGTTTTTTACCTTGTGCTTTGGAAACGTAGAAATTTAGCAGGTATCGAGAACAAATGACCACATCGACAACTCCAGAAGATAAAACGAAACAGTTCGTTGAGATACTGTCGGGAACTCCCGATTCGAAGTCGTTGGTTCGCATTCGCAATGAAAAGGCGGACGACAAGATTCGGGATGCGATACGCATGACACCAGGCGTTCAGCCCTTTAAGCACAACTATTACACGTCCGAACAGTTTTATCAACGCGATAGACAACGTGGCATCATCACGAACGTGTATGGTCAACGCGTTCTGCGAGTCACGGAAGACTTCATTACTGGAGTTCTGGGGGGCTTAGAAGACGAGGTTGGCGAAAAGGCTGGCATGGTGATGTACGAAACAGGTTACGCATGGGGAATGGAAGACATGCGAAACTTTGTAAAACGATCGCAGGGCGAGTTCGAAGTCGATTTCACAAAAATGGGTATGGGAATGATGCTGGAGACTTGGTGGTGGCCTCTCACCATCGAAGGCTGGGGAACATGGCAATTCGACTTTCGGGAAGCGAAACGGGATATGCTGTTCATCGAACTGTATGAATCGGCTGTGGCAAAAACACTGGGCGATATAGGTGCAGTCGTTTGTTACTTCTACGCGGGTCTTTTTTCAGCAGTCTTCAGCGTGCTATCTCGAAAGGATTTCGGTTGCGTCGAGATTCAATGTTATGCCATGGGGGCCGATCACTGCAAATTTCTTATCTCCCACGCTGAGCGAGTCAACGCTGCCGCGTTTTGGCGCAGTCAAGGAGCAACCGGGAAAGACATCATGAAGAAAGTAAAGAATGCGTAAAACAGCATGCATGATATCGTTCGCAAACATCGAATGCCCTCAATTTCATGTGATTGATGGCGAATGTTTCACAGCGACTCGTAGGTAACTGTGAAGGGATAGATCGAAATATGGTGTCTGAAACGCAAGATAAATCCCGTGCTTCTGTGGCTAGCCATGCCAATGGTGGTTCATTGCAAAAAATGAACCTTGGTTCGTTATTGGTCGGACAACTCGGTCAAGCGATCAACTGGAGCAACGACGCCTCGTTCAAGAAGCCGGAATGCAAACCTTGGGTCGATTTACCGATTAGCGACGTGGAACTCACGTCCAAACCATCCCCGGTTGAACCGACTCCCTCTCAGCAAGCCGAACCAGCCAGGGAAACGCCCGTTGCTGTGACCACATCGCAACCGACAGTTGTGGACGTTCCGGAAGAAATCACTGTTGAGGAGGTTTCTGATTCGCAGCCGACCGTCGTCTCGTCAATTGACTCAACCGTTGACACGACCGTTGACTCGAAGATTGAACCGGAGTCGGCGAAATCTAGTTCCTCTGACCAAGTAGAGGCACCGACAACAACGATCGAGGCTAAGCGTGAAACCGACGTTGATAACGTCCAAGCTTCAAGCGCAATCGCAATCCAACCACAAAACGAGATTGAGATTGACGCAAAATCGAAATCGTCGCTCGACGAATCAGTAACGCAAAGTCGCAAAGCCGAGGAAATCGCCGCAGCACCCTCAGCAGCGACCGTTGCAGAGCCTGACCCGGCTGTGCCTGCTCCGCCTGCGCCTACTCCGCAAAAACCGCCTGCTAAAGCGGCGTCAAGCGAGGTTGCGTCAGCAAGAGAACTACCGAGTGCCTTACCAGCCGCGATTGACGAGCGTTCAACCAACGAGACAGAGGTTGTGGCACCCGCGGCCCCCGTGGCGATTCGAACGAACGCAGCCTCGAAACCCGTTTCGTCGATGGGCTCAAACGTTGTATCGTCTGGGCCATCGCAAAAGACAAAGTCATTCGATAAGCCGGTCCTACCAACGACGCTTAGGCCCATCGCTTCAGGTGAGCAGAGCCAAGAAGAGTATCTCCTTCAATTGGAGCGATTGGTTGTTGAGCTCAACATGGAGTTGGCCAGCGTTCGTGGTGAACAAGAAGCGATTGATCCAATCGAGCAAATGGCCAATCGAATCATCGCATTGAATTTGGAGAACTTAGCATTGAGGGAAAAGCTTCAACGCACGAATCAATAGTTTCCATTACCGTTTACCTTAACCGTGTAGCAAGTCGGTTTTTAAACTAAAACTATGAATACTAGAATATCTGAAATTTTGGTAGGTAGCGACAGCCGATACCTGACGGCCGAAGAACGTCAGGAAGTGCTGGATTATACAAACGGATTTCCGGAGCGATTTCGTATCGTCGGTTTGATTGAATCCAATGAAGAAGCGGCTGTTAGATTCTGCATTGATAACACCCGCAAACGATACCCGAATTTCGATAAGTATCATGGCAGTGCGTGGGCCAAGGCGTTTCGCGACGTACAGTTGACGACCCGATTTATGGCCCAAGCGTTGCTGCTGGATGATATATCGATTCTGGAAGAAAAGCTGCTTTTTTGGTTAAGAACCATACTGGCTGGGCTCAATTTTACTCCTGAATTCAATCGCGATACCTACACGTATTTGAAACAGGGGTTTCGACAAAATCTACCGCCTGATGCCTACTCAGCGTTCGAGCCTTATCTAGACCGAACGATCGAGGTCATGTCAGATTTTCCAGCACCAGCGACGCCAGCCGTTTAATGTGTAGATGAAATTTGCCAGAAACAGCAACACCGGCCATCGGGGCTGTTGATGCGTCACAAATGGGATAGCGAAAATGCCGAACTCAAGCGAAATAGAATTCCGAAACTACTATGTCGAGAAACTTTACATGATTGCTAACGTCGAGACAGGCATCTTGGTTAATCGTTCCGGTCGTCGCATGATTGCGCTTACCAACGATTTTCTATTGGGGCTACATCGCGCGTTGGAGAAAGAATGTGGAGATCGAGTCGAAGCGGTTCTGTATCATTGCGGACGGAAATGGGGGCGAAATTTTGGCAAAGGCTTAGATGACGCTTGGTCTGAGTTCTACCAACTGCCCCTTAAAGAATTCCCGCTCGCATTCTTTCAAAGTTTAGTGACTCAAGAGTTCGGTCATAACGGGTGGGGACTTCTCTCATTGGACTATACACATTTTGAGCGAGGTGCGATCGACCTCACGCTTGAGGGTGCCATCATGGCTGACATAACCGAGGGGGCTGTCACCTACCCGGCAGACACTCTCACTGCTGGAATCATTGCAGGCATGTTCTCTCATTTCATAGGCAGAGATGTTGACTGTTTCCAATCGCAGAGCGAGAAGGATGGCTTTAGCTGCAGTCGCTTTTTGTTATCGGATCCCAAACGGATCGAAACGCTTCGTTTGTGGAAGACGAGTCCTAAGTCACACCAAGAGATTTTGACACACTTACTAACCCTACAATCGTGATCGGATCTAGTTCGCTGGCAAACATGCTTCTAGTTGGACGCGTTCCAATTCCAAGGCAGTATGGCGAGCGGGCTATCCTACAAATAAAGGAAGAGCTATGAACAACGCATTCTCAAAAATCATGACCGCTTCGGAAGGTCGTTATTTTACCTTGCTAGAGAACGAACAGGCGCTAGGAGCGGCGTTAGAGTTGCCACATAGAATGCTGGTGTCGAGGCTGATTCAACAATTTGAGTTTGAGATCGTTGATTTCGCAACGCACGCTTTTTGCGATATAACGCCTGGATTCGAGGGACCATCCGGATCGATGAGACGGAAAAAAGGGCACCAAGATGGACGCATCTTGTTGCGTTACGCCGCGCAAGCGGTACGAGAGGGATCGTGTGAGATCGCTTTCGAAAAGGTGCTATCGTGGTTGGTGGGGCATCTCGATGCGTCCAACGTAACGGGACACCATATGGAAGTCTTTTTGCATTTTATCCAGCAAGGAACGCATCGAGAATTACCAGTCCATGCTCACCCATTCGTTGATACGGTTTTTGAGCAAATGATCGCATTTGTTCGACAAGCCTCCTATAGCGGAACAATCCATCGAGCGCACAGAAGAATTGCCGAATTCGCAGCGGAACGTGTCATGGCAATCATGCCAGACGTCAGGGCGCAGTATGGTGTCTCAAGCGTTTCGAAATGCAAACGCGACTTCGAGCTGTTGATAAAAGAAGTAGCCCGAGTCATGAAGACTCCCAATCCGATGGAGATGAAAAAGCAGTTCGCGGGCTGGCTGATCGAACGACTTATGAGTCAGGTGGAATACAATCCTGAGGTTTGGTATTGGTCATTCCTGGCCTTGAGAGAGGGCATCGTGGAATGCTGTGGTCCGGAGGCCGCTATGTCAGTCAGCGATCTCTTTGAGACCATGGCTGATTGCTCCCATCACTTGTTACAAGCCGTTCGCCTAACGACCCATGCGGGGGAAATCGCGGACGCAGCCGCTGCAAAGTTATTAGAGCGCGGCGAGGCGTTGGGGCTACTGCGAACAGATGAATTCCAAACCGCCGTCTCGATGACCAACAGGCAATTGATTACCGAGCTTTCCATTCTCCATGCGTGTGGTCCAGCCGATATCAGAGCCGATCAGCTAGCGGATATATGGTGCAAGATCGTATTGCCGACGATGCCATCTACGCATTCTGGACTTTTGGCTTCGAGCTTAAAAGTTTTGCTAGAGGTGGTTGATGCGCGATGGCAGGATGATACGGCCAAGGTGTTCCGTCATGCCATATTGCAATTAGTCGAGGTGGCTCGTCGCTCGGAGATTGCCATGCGATTGTCGGATGTCGTCGACAAGATTTCGACGGAATCCGCCAATTGGGCGATCGAAAACTTTAGCCAGTTTGCGGCTGATAAACGTGCTGCATTCCGCGATATTAGATTGGTGCTTTCGAAAATCGTCACACTCATTCCGAGCGGACCCGCCGGAGTTAATGGTTTCGAATTTAGATCCTATGTATCTAAGTATCTGTTGCCCAATCTACCGTTTAATGTCGGAATCTTAAAGCAAGTCTACGATCGCGTCATTCGTGTTATTGAAACACACGCTGACCCTGAGGATGCCAAGATAGCACGTGGTTATTTGGATGATGCGATGGGTTGTTTCGATCGTCATGCGAAATTGTATGCCGTCGCAGCTCATGCAGATCGATTTGCGATTTCTGCCGTCGAACGAGGCTTCCAAGCTGCACCACGGCATGAGTCTCTGGAACGGGGGGGCATCAAAGCGGGCCGTCGCGATGGCAAGCTGCTGATTCAAAAGACGATCGAAGCCGCGATCATCGGAGGAGCGGCAGCTGAGGTGTCGCTTCATGAGTACTTCCAAGTGGAGCAAGTTCGGTTTAGCAAGCTTCCTGGCTCCGTAGTGGTCGAGTTCTTGCGTGGCATCTTGGAGCAACTGCGTGAGTATCCCGAGATCGCTGAATTGCTCATGGGGCTGGCGGCTGTAGCGCCCGCCTACACCGGTGCTTATAAGATTAACGAGCATAGCAATGCGATGGCAGAACGCATTTCGACTGCATCGGTAAACTCTTCGCAGGCTTATAAAGAGCAGTTAGGTGAACGTGGACTCGAAGCCTGTATTCGTGACAACTCGGTCATGCTGCGTGGCTTAGCCAGTTTTCTGCTTTCCTCGCCTGGTGATGTCACAAGCTTTAGGGCTTGGTGGCGAAAGAGAATTGGTCAAAACATCGTGGCTCGGCCCGAGAACTTTGAGGCCAATTCCCCGTGTGCGAAAGCGAACTTCAACGAGCTCATTAACGCACTCTGGAGTCAATTGGACCGCGACGAAGCCGAAACGATTGAAATGTATCTGAGGCAGATTTTTGCAGTCGGACAATCAAACGTTGCAACCGAAAAGAACGGTCCAAACAAACGAATGGTTCCGATCGGTACTTTTGCCGCTTCAATTCAGCCCGTTTCGTTTGCCGACGTGGCTGCTATGAAGTAAGGTACATTTAGGGCAGGCTGCCGGCTTGTCTTA
>JALOQS010000055.1 GCA_025459355.1 Pirellula sp. | reverse complement strand
AGTTCGTCTGAGTGAACGCTAAAAAATCGGGTTGTGCTGCTAGTATCGGAACTGCCGGTCCGTGAAATTGAATCGGTTTGGGTAAACCCTGACGAAAATATCAATCAAATCTATTGATAGCAAATGTTTGGGCCAGGTACTTTAGGGATAGCCGGTTGGCCCATCCATCTTACCTTAACGATACGCGCGACCTACAAGTAGCCCATTTTCCTAGGAAAATCATGCTTCTTCGGATTGTTCACGTTTTTGAGACCGATCGAATTCCAACGGTACAATCCGAACTGTGCCTCGTGGTTAGTCGCTGAGCATTTTGTTTCGCGAAGGGATGACGGGCACGGAGTCAACCTCGTTTATTAGGGAGGCTTTCCATGAAATTGTCGATGAGAAAAACGCGAAGCATTGCCGCCGCAGGGCTCAGCGTGCTCCTTGGCTCGGTCTTAAGTTCCACAAGTTTCGGCCAGCTTCCCAACCAGACCAAAACGTCACCAATCAACTACTTTGGTCGATTTCATGGCTTTGGATACAGCGACGGATATCATTCGTGCCCGAATAACCAATGCGGCCCGAATCGATCATGGGCGAAGCCGGCCAGTTTCTCATCGTTTTATGGAGAGCCGACAGCCCCGCCTGGACCCCGCTTTCACAAGCCAGTCCCCAGCTACGCTGCTTACCAACCGTACAGTCAACAGATCGACACGAACGTTTACCCGCATGCGATGCCTCACAGCACGATGCACTCGGCGACTCCATCCATGCACCCTTTAAGTTCGCAGCCTCAGAGAGATTATTCGTCGGCTATTCCCGAACGATCAATTCTTCTTCAAGACTCGCCATCAATTGAGGCCACCCGAGGGGGGGCTTATCCAAGTTATCCCGATCAGCCAGCCGTTGGTACTGGGGAGATGTTACCACCTCCTCAGCCGGTGCGAACACCGAACCAGACCAGGCGAGCTGTCCCTGGGACTACGCGGCTTTACCAAGCGACATTACCGAATCCCGGTATCAGTCGGCAGTAAAGGTGGGTATCGGTCATTAGCAACGGTCGGCAGCAAAACGACTACCAACTGCTACAGTTTGAGAACCAGTACAGGGCATTTGGCTAAGCGTAGAATGCGTTCTGCGACGCTACCCAGCAGCAGACGCGTCAATCCGCTCCGACCATGCGATGGGACGACAATCAGTTCCGCTGGCAACGACTCGGCGCGATCCACGACGACCGTGCCTGCGTCCCCTACTAAAATCTCGTGCGATACCCCATCGTATCGTTTCTCACTCAATTCTTTTCGCAGCATTTCGACCGCATGCTGCATTCGTATGGTTTCGTCCACCCATTCCACAGGAACACCCTCTGGAGCCAAAGGCACAAACGGTGCCAACACATGCAGGACGTGTACACCGCTCGCATTGCCAGCAATCTCGATTGCTTTATCGATGGCCACATGAGAGTGAGCGGAGAAGTCGAATGGCACAAGTATCTTTCCTTTAATCTGCCAAGCCACTTGAGTACCCTTTCGTAAAAGTGGAACGTAAATTCTCAACAGACACGCTGCGAATCGCGGCCGAACAATAGCAACTGCGATTCGCAATCGTCATTATAACAGATTCCGGACCGGTCTAGGCTGCCTTAGCAAGGGCAGGTCGGCTTTATCGGGTGGTTTTTAGGGAAGCCCCAAAGATTCACCAATCTGTACTTGGTACTCAACATGGCCTGAATTCGTTACGCTACAATTTGCTATCCGTTTTCTGGGCTTTGTAACACACAAAACTGCATTGAAGCTGAATTCCTCGATCATTCGCCAATCGATTAACCAACTCAACGTACCGTGGAAATCGCAATGGGAAAGCTGGGTAGGTCATGCCTACGTAGACGAAGAAGAATTGCGATTGTTAGATCGTCCGTTGCTGGGGATCGTTTCGTCTCATCTCAAACAGAATGCGTTCGCTAGCCAACGATGGCAAAACGCGCTCATGTCGGCGTTGTCGTTTGCTCGTGAGCAAAATGCTGCTGTTTTCTACTCGGCATCTACTCCCTATGCCGCCGCCATTCGAAACGCATGCATCAAAACAAATTCTCAATCGATCCAAGTTGACGAGTTGCAGTCGGGTTCTCTGCGTTCCACGATTGGCTGCGGTAAGCCATCTGTCGCTATTGACTGTGAAATGGATGTTGCGTCGAGCGACCTTCGCGCGTTACCCTTTTTGGACCGTTTGATTATTGCGTTATCGCACCAAGTATTCGTCCTCGATGTCGATCCTGCTGGCAAGATCGCCAAGCTAATCGAACGCCGTTTACTCTCGGCTGATTTTCCCAAAGGATCTGTGTTTCTAGCTCACCATTCGCGCACAGAACCGCCTCGGAAACATCGTTGGGTTCAATCGCAACTAGATCGAGGGGCAGTGGCCTGGTTGGTTCGCGATACGAAACAAAAAACTGCACCTATTCATTGCCAAGAGGGGACGCACTTTTGTTCGGTTCCTATATTTCCCGCCAAAATGCTAACGCAATCCGCTTCGTCGTTCTTGATTCATTGTACTCGCGCTAGGCAAGGGGCGTGGCCAGATCAGTCTACATCTCAGTTTTATGATGAACTGCTGATCAACCCTTGGGCTAGCCCTCCTTCTTCCCTGCAGAGCTTGCAGCGGATTCTAGAAAACCAGCGATTGGTGGCAACCTCGCACCTAAAGTCGGGTGCGAAGCCGACGATTTCATTCACGCAGCGGACTCTTTCGGAGTTGTTAATTGCACGTACATTTGAGGCTCATCTGGCGCGTTGGGATTGGGAGCCATACGGCCTGATGATTAGTCGGCAATGGCTCGAAGCAGCTGGGTGCAAGCCTGTGATTTACTTGACGCGAGACGAACTTAAAAACGTTTCCGCAGAGGACATGATTTTCACCCAGCCGTACGAACACGAGAATGCTGCGAATAAAAAGGGACGTGATTGGCGAGTAGAACAGGAATGGCGTTTGCCTGATGATCTGCGGTTACATCAGGTTCCTTTGTCGAGGGCGATCGTCTTTGTGAAGCACTCCTGGGAAGCCAGATTGTTAGCGACAATTTCCAATTGGCCTATATGCTTTACCGAATCATAGAAGCAAAGTTGGTCTGTTGTTGGATCAAAGCAGATCGATTGGCTCTGTATTCGAAGTCACCCTGGACGCGACAAACGTCCGGCAACGCTCAAAGGTTTTGTATTTAACTCAATTTGGCGGTGACATGAGCTCTCGCAAGGCTGTAGGTCTTAGGCATCATGTTAACGATCTTGTTTGCGTTCAATACCATCCTGTAATCGTCGTTCCGGTTTTAGCCAGGAACCGCTGCGGATGTTGCTGCGGTCGGGTCGCGAGGAGGAGAATAGTCGTGGCTCACCTTCTTGGGTCACCGAATCTTCTTTTTCGACCAAACTCGTGTTATTAGCACTCGCTTGATCAGGGCTCGCACTGTTTGAACGAGGGGGCGGGTTCTTAGCATCGAAGACTTGTGTAGTGACCGCTGATTGGAAATCTTGCAATGACGGGGCGTTTGTCTCGAATCCCTTTGGCATCACATCGGAATTCTTTAAGTGTCGATGGAAACCAGGAGGGAGTTCAATGGTCTCCACAGGTCGCTTGTCAGCAGCAGCCGGCGTGTTCATCGCTTTCGATTCGGCGTAAGATGCTTGTTGTACGCCTTGGTCGGTCGAAAGCAACTCTTTAGGTTTATCCAGTGATGGTGCTGTCGATTTCTTGTCCGAACCGGATTTTTTCGCGATACCGGGCAACAGTTTGATCACCGGGTCGGAAATGGTCGTGCCACCATCAACACCTTCAAAGCGTGTAATCAAGCTTAACTTTTGAGGTGGATCCCCGACAGCGGACCATGGCAGCCAGACGCTGTACGATGGACCTATCGAGGTCTTGCTCATACGGCTAGCGAGTTGTTCTGTGGTGAAGACAAATTTGCGAAGAGGTTTTTGAGAATCAATGGCGTCGTCTTCCGCATCAAACGCGTAGACCGCTAGGCTACCTTCGACTTCGATGGGATCGGTTCTATCCTTTTCGTAGAAATAGACCCTTCCACCAAAGCCGCGAACACCTGTTTGCCCTTGCTGATGGAGCACGGTATCGGTCCACACTGCCAAAATACGATCCGGAATGACCTTGGTTTCTTTCTTCTTGCCACTCCATGGAATCATGCTTTTTTTGTTCATTAGTGGCTGGCAACCGCATACCGCTGACGACACAAGAACCGCAAACACGAAAAGCCACTTCGGTGCAGCAATTCGCTTGTTGTTTTTGGGAGCGTGTTTCATCTGCCTGTTGTTCATTGGGGGCCCCCTTCTGAGTACGGACCAATAGCAACGTATGGCGACGATGGTTTCTTCAATGAACTCGACGAGTCAGGGGTTGGAATAATCTCGGCGGGGCGGGAAAAGGCAGGATCTTCTTCGAGTGGCGATGTGATGACACCTGGCCGTTGTGAGGAGTCCAACAATCCTCTCGGCGCGATGTCTGGATAAACGACGGGACAATCATCATCCAAGCCAGTTTGGTCTAGGACTCCGTTTTTAGGGAAAACGTCACCGTGAATGTCGAATACATCGGCTTCGCACCAACTAATTCGGGCGAATTCTGCCTGTTTGAGCCGTTCCATATCACCTGGAGAACGAACGACATGGGGTGTCATAATGATCACCAATTCCGTACGTTGAATTTCGTTAAGATCGTAACTGAACAGGTGTTTGATAATCGGAATGTCCCCCAGCCATGGAACTTGTCGGTGAATGGTCCGAGTGCTCCGAGAGATCAGACCACCGAGGATAATCGTTTCACCATCCGCCGCGCTGACGGTAGCTTGCGCGGTAACCGTGTCGACTCGCGGGGCTCGAATCACCTGTCCGTTAGGAGAGATAGAAATTGGGATGCCCTCGCTATCTGGTCCCAGTTTGGATTTCTCTGCGTCGATTTCCATGACGACGTTTCCGTCTGGGCTGATTCGCGGAGTGACTCCGATAATCAAGCCGACGTTTTCTAGTTCCACATCGCTATTCTGAAAACCTTGGACGTTAATGCTCGAACGAACGATTCGGGGCACGCGCTGTCCAACCTGAATAAAGGCTTGTTGGTTATCCAAAGTTAGCACTTGTGGTCGGCTCAAAATTTCGAGTCTACGAGAGTCTTGAAGAGCTCGGAGCAAGAAGCTGATGTTTTCGCTACTGGCTGATAGGACCAAACCGCCGAAGCCCAAGGTTTCGTTTCCTCGTCCGACCGAAAAATTGGAGAGGCCTTGTCCGCCGGTTCGGTTGGCCGATGTCAAGGCTCGACCTGATCCACTATTTCCGAGAGGTAGAGTACTGTTAAAATCGAAGCCTGGCGTATTGGTGGCGGCGACGATTTCTTGAGTCGTATCGGTAACAACGCCAGCCGGAGTGGAAAGCGTTGTCGAATTGGTTCTGGTAAGCAGTCCACCCAAGAGACTCCGATCAAAGAGCACCGAATCTTGGATCCCCATTTCGATTCCGAATTCATCTGTGTTACCTAACACGATTTCGGCAATCATGACTTGAATCATGACTTGTGGGGGTTGCTGATCAAGATCTTCGATGAGTTTGCTAATTTCATCGTAATAGCGAGGAGTTGCGCTTAAGATCAGTTTGTTTTGAACGGGCTCTGGAACAATGACGACTTCTTTTTCGAGTTGTTCGAATGGGTTGCTGGCGTCCGGGCCGACGGTTTCTACTTGGCGTTTACTACGCAAGAATTCATTGATCGCAAGAGCCACATCAACGGCGGGGGAATTCTTAAGGCGATAAACGGAACTCTTTCGTTGGACCGCATCACTTTCGTCGAGTCGAAAGATAATCGCCTCAACAATTTTAAGATCACCTTCGGAGCCGACAGCAATGATATTGTTTCCCCGAATATCGACTGTAAAGCGAAGAGGTAGAAGTGAGGATTCCTCCGGAGCGCTGGACAATTGAGTGGTGGAGTTGGCTGTGCCTGTCGCTGTAGGAAGAAGAGAGCGAAGCGTTTCCACGAGTGACGCAGCCGTCGCGTTCTTAATTGGGAAGATCTTTATTTTCGCAACAGCCCCAGGGCTATCGAGTTGTTCTATAAACTGTTCGATCAAGGGCATGTTCTCGGGAGGGCAAGAAACGATGATCGAATTGGTACGATCGTTCGTTGAAACTTGTACTGACCCCAGCAAACCGCTCGACGCAACGCTGCGATTCTGATCATCGTAAAGCTCGATGCTCTTGTTTTTGGTTGCGGCCGTGGTCGAAAGCGCTTGTTGTAAAGCCTTGGCTGTATCGGCAGCGATCGTATGCTTTAGCTGAAAGACCTTGGCTACATGTTTGTCTTCATACGGTTTAACATCGAGCTGCTCGATCAGCTTTCGAATTTCGAGCAAATCCCTCGGCGAAGCATGCACAATAAGAAGATTGGATCGAACGTCCGAAGCAGATTGAATCACCGGACTCAAGCCTGGTCGCGTTTTGAAAAAGGATTGGAGTTGAGTTTGCACATCCGCTGCCAAAGCTTCTTTAAGTTGAATTACGGTAAACGAGCTGTCCGTGCTCGATGGTTGATCCAGTTTGAGAATCAATTCCTTCATCGCAATCATCGACTCGCCCCAGCCAATGAGGAGAAGTGCGTTTGGCGAGCCCAAGGCGGAGACGGTAACGCGGCCTTGCCTACCACCGATAAATTTCTCTTGTGAGGTAGCGATCAAGCTCGCGAGGGATTCAGAATTCACATGCTGTAGAGGGATCACTTCTATTTCAGGGCGAGACAGGCGGCTGGCTTCGTCCAGTCGTTTGATAATCTCCGCCAGATCGGTAAGCTGCCGATCGCGTCCACGAAGAATGACGGCATCCAATTCGGGAAGCATCTGTAGCTGTACCCCTTCAAACTGCGGAAGAGGCAAGGAAACCGGAGTATCAGGGGCTTGGATGGAGTTCGGCGCATTAATTGGTTCGTTAGCCGGTGAGGCCTGGACAACTGCCGGCGGTTGTCCGGCTGTTTCTTGGGCGGATGCCAGTGTGACATTGTTGGCGGAGCTCGACGTCGATCGGCCAGGTGTCGAATCGGCCCGTCTCAACATGTTACGAAACGGATTGTTCGAGGAAGACAGAGACTGTCGAGAATGGCCAGAATTCGCTAATTGCACCAGGGAGCTCTGCCCAATATCGTTGAGGGATAGGATTTTCAGAGAGCTTTGCGCCTTGCGATCGGAAACAGCAACCCCGAGCCTTGAAATGTCGGCCACCAGTCGCTTGGCACCCTCGACTCGCAATGTTTGCTGAGTCGCAATGAATTCAACCGATATGGTCTCAGAGCCTATCTGTAAAAGAACAGCATTCAATTTGGCCGGGTGAGAATGAACTCGACCCTGGAAAAGCTGGCGAAACGCCGTCTCAATCGCCGTGAGTTGATCGGGAGAAAAGGACTGGTCCCGGCGAACGATCACATCTTCGGAATCCGACGACTGCCCGTGCGTAGGCGCATTCCAAAATGCGATACACATTAAGGCACAGAGTGTGCCAAGCAGGCTCCGATGCGGAATCATCATGGCGGGAAGGGGATAGAGTGACGGGGAGCATGTTCCTTACGACCTGTGTATCTAGCGAAACTTGGGAACTGAGGTCAATCCCGATGACATCCCAGTCTCCTCGCGTTTGGCCGGCGCAAGATAAATAGGTCGCGGGATGCCTGTCGCACAGAATTAGTATTAGTGTGTCTAATTGTGTGTAAGAAGTTGTCATGAATGTCTCGTGCTTACTTTGACTTTGTGAGAGGTGTTGGACTAGAATCAGAGCCAATCGACGACACACACAGCGTTTGATTCGTGGCAGACTGATGCCCAATTTGCATGGAAGTCAGAAAGGAACAATGCCAATGAAACGGCTTAAGAAATCCCTGCTCAAGGCAAAGAACAACTCTAGCGAACTGGTCGAGCGTAAAGTCGCCGATGATAGTTTTTTGGCGTTGGAGGCGGCAGCTCAGGCGGACGTCGGTATAGTCCAGAGCGACGAAGAGATGGTGGCTGAGTATCTACAGTCTCGCAGTCCCGAGCTTTTTGAGCGATTAGTCCGACGTTACGAACGGGAGATTTACACTTATCTCCGTCGGTTTCTGGGAGATGCACAGGAGGCGGAAGACGTCTTTCAAGCGACGTTTTTGAGCGTGCATTTGCGAATCGAGCAATTCGAGCAGGGACGTCGGTTTCGCCCGTGGCTTTACGCAATAGCCAGCAATAAGGCGATCGACTTTATGCGTCGCAACAAGCGGCATCAAATCGGGAGCTTGAACACCGCTCTGACGAATTCTGATGGTGATGAGACGTTGATGCATAAACTGGCGAGTGGTCAAGCGTTGCCGGATGAGTGCGCGGAGCGAAATGAAAACGCATCAAGAGTTCGAGAGGCGCTGAGCCAATTGAACGAACCGACGCAACAGTTGATACAGCTCGCGTTTTTTCAAGAGATGAAGTACGCAGACATATCCGAGATATTGCGGATTCCGGTGGGCACAGTAAAGAGCCGCGTTTTCACCGCAATTCGTAAACTGAATTCGATTTGGATGCGTATGGAAGATAAGGATAGTGGAAAGAGCGACCAGTGAATCGCTAACTTCTGAATATTCCAACTTTTGACCTTTGCCCTTGCTCATCAGCTTCGCTTTAAAAGCATGCAACCCTCCAGTGACTTACCATCCAGCGATCTATCCTCCAGCGACTTACCATCCGACGAAGATCTCATCGGCTATCTATTGAATGGCTTAGACGATGCTGAGCGTTTACGCTTGGACAGAGCGCTAGCTGCAGCCCCGAGCCTACGACAGCGACTGGATGACTTGCGCGAGTTGCTCGTGCCTATGGAAAGTGTAAAGGAAGAGGTGTTTGAACCCGACCATACGCTGGTTGCGAGGACGATGGAATTGATTCAGGTCTATGACAGGCCGCCACGGGAGCAAGGTACCAAGCCGATCGTTGCCGGTTTGTCGGCTGTGGTTGAAGCTGCGCATCGAACGGTGCGAGTTGCATGGGTTGATAGCTTGGCGTTGGTAGCGGCCGGAGTTACGTTGTTATGCGTCTTATTGCCAAGTGTCTGGTATTCACGTGAGGAATCGCGAAGATTTGCTTGTTCGAATAATCTGAGAGAAATCGGGGAGTCTCTCCAGAGGTTTGCTGATACCAATGGGCGTCATCAGTTTCCGAAAATCGAAACACAGGGGCCAATGTCGTTCGCTGGTGTTTACGTTGTGAGATTGCAAGAAGCGGGGCTCTTGGGTTCAACGCAGTTGTTATGGTGTCCAACGAATGCTCGTTCTTCCTTTCAAGTCTCTGTGCCCAGCACGGCGCAGTTGATGCAGGCCCCTGTCGACTTGCACGATTCTTGGCGACGATTCATCGGCGGTTCGTATGCCTATAACTTGGGCGTTATGGAAAACGGCGTTTACCGTACTCCGTGCTCAACGGAGGTGGATGTTCCGATTTTAGGAGATATGGTTTGCGAGGAAGACATCAAGGCAAATCTAAAGCCTGTGATCCATGGCACCAACATTACGAACATCTTGTACTCGGATGGGAAAGTTAGGGCGATCAAGTTACCAAGTCTTGCGGCATCCAATCGGTCATCTAAGTTGCCTATCTCCAAGACGGATACCGATTCGGACGCGAGTTGGAATGCGGTCGATCATCCCTATTTAAATCGCTCGCTGATCAATGCGGCTGGGCTCGATACCAATGATTGGTGTCTAGGTCCGAGTTATCGATCGCCGTTATCATCGCGATAAAATGATCTCAATACAGCATCTCAACAAATCATAGCCACACAGCATCTCTGTTGGTTCTAACGCTTTATCGCTTAGAAGCTTAGAACAAGTGTGGCTGACCTGATCTCATGGCAGACCGAACCGACGTCGCCTTTTGGGCTGCCGAGGCAGCGGATTCTGCTAAAACAGTTAAGTGTCCCATTTTTCGCCCGACTCGAGCGGACTGCTTTCCATAAAGGTGTAGATGGCAGTTTGGTTCTTTAAGTGCAGCGGCATAGTTAGGTTTGTCATTGCCCCAGAGATCGCCCAAAAGATTCGCCATGGCCGCAGGGCTGATCAAGTCGGTGCACCCGAGAGGGAGATTGCAGATTGCGCGAACCTGCTGCTCGAACTGACTGGTTTGGCAGGCTTCGATGGTTAAGTGCCCCGAGTTGTGAGGGCGTGGGGCAATTTCGTTAATCATCAAGCCGCCATCATCAGTAATAAAGAACTCCACACAAAGCAGCCCTTCAAGCTGCAATGTTTCTGCGACACCTCTGGCAATTTCTTGGGCTCGTGGCTGCAGCGATAGCAACTCACCAGACGGTGGGCATGTTGTCACATCCAGGATGTGATGGGAATGCGTATTGGTCATCATGGGGTAGACTGCGACTTCCCCTCGGGGTGACCTCGCGACCAGTACAGAAGCTTCGGCGGCATAGGGAATCCACTTTTCCGCGATGATCGGTTCAGGCCCGAGCAATTCCAGAGCATCGTTGGCTTGCATCTGCGACGAAACTTTGCGTTGTCCTTTGCCGTCGTAGCCCCAAGTTGTGGTCTTCAGAACCAGTGGCCATCCAAACGCTTCGGCGGTTGGCATGACTTCTTGGACCGACCTCATTTCGCGAAAGGGAGTAACCGGGAAGCCGGCTTGCGAGAGTGTCGTCTTTTCTCGAATGCGGTGCTGGGACACAGCCAGAAGATGGGCGCCGGGACGCACGGGAACAATCTCGGCTGCACGATTAACCGCTTCGAGGGCGACATTTTCGAACTCGAGGGTAATGCAATCCACCTTTTGAGCAAAGGCTCGGACCGCAACAGGGTCGAGGTAATCCGCATGAATTGTTTCCGCAGCGACATGGGAAGCAGGGGCGTCAACCTCGTCCGTGAACACGACAACACGATAGCCCAATTGCTGAGCGGCATGAGCGAACATACGGCCCAATTGTCCGCCTCCGAAAACGCCCAGAGTGGAGCCAGGTTCAATGACTTTTTTGTCTAGTGATGGTGTAGTCGATGTCACGGTGTTCGATTCAGTCGCGAAATAGAGAGGATATATTAAAGGGGTGGGAGCAAATGGTTGTCCATCACGGAGTCGGTTTGAGTCTTCATAAAGTCCACCATTTTTCCGGACAAAGAAGCGTCCGCAGTCGCTAAAATTCTGACGGCTAGCAAACCTGCGTTCTTTGCACCAGCGGCACCAATAGCCAGAGTCGCAACCGGAATGCCACCGGGCATCTGAACAATGCTCAGGAGTGAATCGAGGCCTTGCAAAGATTTGCTTTGAACGGGAACACCCAGGACTGGCAACGAAGTGCAGGCGGCGACCATGCCAGGCAAATGTGCAGCTCCCCCTGCGCCCGCGATGATGACCTGAAGCCCGCGAGACATTGCCCGGGTGGCATATTCTGTCATGTAGTGTGGTGTCCTATGGGCCGACACGACTCTGGCCTCATAAGGGACGCCAAACTGTTCCAGGACAGAGCAGGCTTCGCGCATTGTTTCCCAATCCGATTGCGACCCCATGATAACCCCCACCTTAGCGTCGGTGGGAGCGAATAGTGATGAATCCATGATTCGTATTGGTTCGAGTAAAATGGTGCGCTGTTACGAGTGGGGTATAACGATTCTATTCATGCCGCCCCAATTTCTCAAAGCTTACTCAATTTGCTTTCTTCGCCATAGTCACGATTATAGCCCTCTTGCCGATCAGTCGTCCCATCCCGAGCTAACAATCTCGCCACCATGGGGTCCCGCTCCGGGACCGAGCGCAACCTCATAGTCGGCGGCCTCGATGAGCTGTTGATTGTGCTCGATGACAACTATCGTTTGGCCTCGTTCCATCAGGCTTTCCATGCATTGAATCAATTTTTCAATATCCGCGAAGTGCAGCCCCGTCGTTGGTTCGTCCATAACGATCAGCTCTCGTTTTTGATCGCCACTTGATTTTCCGAGCAGCGAGGCCAATTTGAGCCTCATCGACTCGCCGGCGGACAAGCTGCCGAGCGATTGACCGAGTGGCAAATAACCTAATCCGATTTCTCGGAGAAGGGTCAGGCGATCGCGGATTAAGTCTTCGCCGCGAAAGAACTCAAATGCTTCGTCGATACTTAGTTGTAAAACATCATGAATATTTCGGTCGCGATAAGTTATTTCAAGCACTTCTGGCTTGAATCGTGTGCCTCGACAGTCCGGGCACGGCAACGAGATGTCTGCCACAAACTGCATTTCAACAGTGGTGAATCCCAGTCCTTCACACGTAGCACAACGTCCTTGTTCGCTGTTAAAGCTAAAATGGCTTGGCGTCAGTCGCATGCTTTTGGCTTGCGGCGTGTTTGCAAAAGCGGTACGAATTCCGTCAAACGCTTTGCAGTAGGTCGCGGGAGTACTTCGCGTCGATCTCGGAATAGGAGATTGATCGATGGCGATACAATCAGAAACTCTATCATCCCCATGCAATGACCCAAAGGGGAGTGGCGTGGCATCCTTGTCACCCCGTTTCGATTGTATCGCCGGGACCAACGTCTCAAGCAATAGAGAACTTTTTCCCGATCCACTCGGCCCGGTAACGACGGTCAGAGAACCGAGTGGAATTTTGAGGCAGACATTCTTCAGGTTCCTACCGGAGGCTCCTTTAAGTTCAATCCAATGAGCCGCATCCGTTCGTTTCTTGCGTTGGTAGTAATCGCCTCGAAGACACCGACCGGTGACACTTTTTTGTTTTGCAAGGTTCAGGTATGAGCCGTCAAACACCACCTCGCCACCCTTAGCCCCGGCTCCAGGGCCGATCTCAATGATACGGTCCGCGAGAGACAACATAGCGGGTTCATGTTCGACCAAGATCACGGTGTTGCCACGATCTCGAATATCCAATATCGCTTTAGAAACTTTCTTAACATCGTCGGGATGCAAACCAACTGTGGGCTCATCGAAAACGTACAGCATGTCCACCAGACTCGAACCAAGCAGGCAAGTTAGATTGACGCGTTGCGCTTCTCCCGAGCTTAGCATGTGCATTGGTCGATCTAGCGACAGGTATCCGAGCCCAATATTGATCAAATACTCGAGTCGCTTGGTTAACTGCCGCTCTGGTTCCGAGGCGTTGTACTGAGCATGAGCTTCTCCAACCATAAAGAATTGACTAACCGGCACATCCTCGGAAACGGACGCGCGAAGATTATCTCCCGCTGAATCGCCCCTTTTGAGCATTGCTACCAAGTCGATCACCGGCAAGCTGCAAATATCAGCAAACGTTTTTCCGCTCCATCTATAGGCAAGCGATTCTTGTGATAGCCGTTTGCCATGACACGTTGGACATTGGTGATAAGATCGCCAGCGAGACATAAAGACTCGCACATGCATTTTATATTTGTGCCGTTCGAGCCACGCAAAGAAGCCGTCTAATCCACCGAAGTTTCGTTTGGGGACTCCCTTTTCGATAACGCTCCACTGTTTCGAAGTCAGTTTTGACACAGGAACATCGACAGGTATGCCATACTCTGGCGCTAAACAGAGCAATTCCTCTAGCTCGTGGGAATAGGCAGGAGTTCTCCACGGTGCAATGGCACCATCCCTTAAAGATAGGCTCGAATCTGGAACAATCTTTGACTTATCCAGTTCAATGGTTTCCCCGAATCCTTCGCATTCCGGGCACGCTCCACGTGCGTGATTGAAATTGAATAGACTCGCGTCGGGCTCTTGAAAATCAAGGTCGCATTGGTTGCAACGTAAAAACGCTGAATACGCGCAAGAGTTAAACGAACGATTTTCAATTGTCATTGAACCATTCGAGGACTCTGAGAAGATGACAACCTGTGACGGGGAATGCAAAACGCATTGGTCATAACAGGCCTGTATAGATTGTCGCCAGCGTTCATCGATCGTTCCATTCCAGGACAATCGATCTACAATCACCGTAGCTTGCTTGGTTTGTTTAAACGCTTTCGCCATTTCGGAACGATCCGTATCACCGAGGTTTACCGTTCGGTCACCCACTAGCAAGCGAACGAAGCCCATCGATTGCAAATCAGCGAGCAAGCTGGAAAGCGTTTCGTCATCATCCCACTGACAGGAAAACCCAACCATGCAACGGGAGTTTTCCAGGGTGCTCAGTTCCTTCAAGATAGAATCTGGATTAAAGCAACGGATTCGCTCTGAGCATGAGTAACAGAACAGCTCCGCTTTAGATGCGAAAACCATGCGAAGGTGTTCGGAGATTTCCGTTGTGGTTCCTACTGTGCTGCGATTGTTCCTCGCGCGGTTATCGCGAGTAACAGCAATGCTTGGTGGCAACGGTTGCAGGATATCAAACTTTGGCTTTTCAACTCGTTCTAAAAACTGGCGAGTGTAAGCCGAGAAGCTTTCGATGTAGCGACGTTGCCCTTCGGCATAGAGCGTATCGAAAGCGAGCGACGACTTTCCGCTGCCACTCACTCCGCAGATGACGGTGAGTTGGTGCAAAGGGAAATCGAGATCGAGCGATTTCAGGTTGTTCTGCTTCGCACCTCGCAGTTGGATGACTGGGAGTTGAGGAACTGGCGAGGTGGTGAGTGCTTTTTTCTTCTTTGCCATGCGAAACTTTTTCTTTGCCGTGCGAAACAGAGTATGGCAAAACTTCAATATGGCTAGTGCATTCGATCGAAATCGATGCCGGTTTTATTTTCCGCCGGCACGAGCCCTCTCGATACCAAATTCGACCAAGCGAGGTTCGCGGAAAAAGCCCTCCCAAAAGTTGTGCCCTTGTCCCGGCGCGACAATCAAGTTCACCAGTTCTTCACAGCCTTCTGCTTTGTAAACTCTTTTTAATTCGGCAGAGTTTTGTTCCAAAGGTACAACGATATCTTGGTCGCCATGGATGATGGTTACCGGAATCTTGGCCTTCGCGATGGCTGCTATCCTTTCGATGGGATTGAACTCTTTGCTACGTTGATCGAGTTCTTGGCTGCTCAGGCCATAAGCGGGTGCCGCCGCGTCGAGTTTGGGATAGGTTCGAAAATCGTAGACGGGGTAGATGCCGATTATGCCTGCGACTTTTTCGGGGTGAGCTATAGCCCAACTGCTGACCCACAGACCTCCGCGACTACGCCCGAAAAGGCAAGCCTTCTTTGCGAATCCTCGATTAATGGTCAGTTCGTCGTAAAGCGCGTTGAAGGCATTGTGGCTAGCCGGGCTTCCGTATGCTTCGCCAACATCGACTCCCGCGACCGCAATTCCCGCATCGAGAAACGATTGGTGCATCCAGCGTTCCGCCTCGTCCGGATAAGCCGGCAGCGTGGGGGCGTAAAAAATCCAGGGCTGAGGAGAGCTGCGTTTGGCCTCTTCAGGCATGAATACGAATGCCGGCCGATCGAGGACCTTAAAGGAATCGCCGGGAAGCGATAACTTTCCCGGTGCCTTGAACGTGGCTGGGGCCGATGCGGAGGCAGGCTTGTTCTCGGATTTCTCCTGCGCGGGAGCAGCACCACAGAACAGACCAATGATCAAGCAAGCAGACCAAGGGAGACAACTGGGCCGTGGCAAAAAAGATCGGAGACAAAAAATGTGTTCCATCATGATTCAGACTAACCGTAGGGAGGAAAAAGTTACGGCCACCCCAGGATAGGATGGCCGTAAGCATTTTAGGTTGCGAAGTGAGCGGTTGCCATTGGACTTAATTCGCCAGGTAGCAGCCGATGCAGCACTCGTCGTTCGATTCGATCTTCTATTAGAAGCCAGCGAATGGGTGCGAGACCGAGTCCTTTTGTGCAACCATTTGTTGAGCGGTTGGGAGGCCCTTCATCGCGTTGACGATCGCATCCTTGGTCGCTTGGTAGTTGAATTCGTAGATCTTCTTGTCGTCGTTGGCAGCTGGGTGAATAAAGACACCGCAAACGATGACCAAGCTTTCCGCTTGATCGGCAGGGATGACGCCGGCAGCGACGGAGTCCGCAACAGCTTTGGCTACAGCGAATTGTGCAGGGCCAAACATTTGGACCGCTTGCTTCATGCCCTTGATGGTCACTTTGGTGATCATAACCGTGGCTGGTTTGACAGCCACATTGGGAGCGAGAACGGCCAAGAGGTTCGTGTGACCAGCGCTTTGGTTAGAAAGTGCGTTGGCAAAGGCGGAGCCGACGGGACCGTCTTTGCTACCGATCATCAAATCGATGTGGGCGATTTCATTGCCTTCGCCGACCAATGCTTCTCCGACGTACATGGACATAGTGGGGATCCTAATTTAGGGGGGAACTATTTGATTTCGCAAAAAGTCGCGATTGTGAACACGAAAAGGTATCAAACTGCAACTTTTCTGCAATCGCGGGACGCCCCCCTTTCTACTTGCAAAAAGTGCCTTTCCGACCCAAATCTGGTTTTCCGGCCGGGAATCTTTGCTCAAAACAGTGGAATTTCCAACTTAACTAGGTACCCTAAAGGATGTTCGCAATTTAATGAGGGCTTTGGCACACAAATTGCCAATTTGTAGTTTGCTGAATTCCGAGCCGCAAAAAAACGGGATTCCGCGACACTTCAGAGAAAGGGTATCGCCACTGGATTGGCTTCAGTGCCCCCGACTCTGGCAAAAAAACCTTATCCGTACCGCGAAATAGAACTTCCATTAGGACTCGATCATGAAGCGAAGCATCACTCATCTTCTTACCCTCGTCGTTTCCGTTGCCTCTGCGACCGCTGGATTTTCCCAGGAGCCGCAACCAAGCAAGACTGAGACCAAGCAGGTAACGACCAAAGCCAAGAAAAACAAAGAGAAAAACGTTCGTACCGTGGAAATGTTCCAGGCCATGGACGAGGGGCTAGTGTCGGTCGAATACATCGGCAGAAGCCAACATCATCTTCAAGAACAAAACCGGTGACGCGCTAGACGTTCAGCTACCTGCTACCTTCGGTGCCGTTCCTGTCCTCGCTCAAATGGGTGGAATGGGCGGTATGGGAATGGGTGGTATGGGTGGCATGGGCGGAATGGGCGGCGGCATGGGAGGCATGGGTGGAATGGGCGGCGGCATGGGAATGGGTGGTGGCCAAGGCATGGGAGGAGGCTTTGGTGGCGGCATGGGAGGCGGTATGGGAGGAATGGGTGGCATGGGCGGAATGGGCGGCGGCATGGGTGGAATGGGCATGGGAGGTATGATGCGGGTTGAGCCTGACAAGCCCAAGAAAGTCAACGTTCCCATGGTTTGCTTGGAGCACGGCAAAGATGACCCGACCCCCAAAATGAAGTACAAAATCGTTCGCCTACAAGAAGTAAATCCTTCACCGGTTGTTGAGCAAATTTGCTTGGCTCTCGCTAATCGAAAAGTCGACCAAAAGGTGGCCCAAGCGGCAGCATGGCACGTCGCTAACGAAATGAGTTGGCCAGAATTGCTAAACAAGCCACGCTACATCACTCAATTCAGCGGCGTGGAACTTTTCTTCAACCCTCTGGAAGTGCAAAGTGCAGTTCGCTTGGTTAGCTATGCAAATGCCGAAGCCATGAAACTAGAAGAAGAAAATGCACAGCAATATCAATCGCCCGGTCAAACCGGCGAGACGATCTCCGTGGGTGAGCAACTCTCTAACGGCGACAAATAAACCTCATCGACTGATAATTTTTCGTGAAGCCATCCGATCCGGGTGGCTTTTTTCGTTAACACATTCAAACTGGTTGAATACCTCGCAACGACTATCTGAACCATCGCTTGGTCGATTAAACTAATCCAAACCATAGCTAGGCATGCCGATAGACTAAGATGCTGGAAAGCACTTTTCCTTTCTATCCCTGTTTGGCTAAACCTGTTCTCCCTCCCACGATGTTCACTACTTGAGTCCAATGGAACAGCAGATTCTCATTTTCCAATTGTTTATCCCCTTCGTGCTTGCGGGCATCGGTAGCTGGTTGATCACCTCCGCCCCACCATTAGACGACTGGGAGCCACCTTATATTTGGCAAAGTCTTGCCTGGATGTTGCCGGGGGTGCTTTTGATAAGTCTCGGGATTTGGATGGCCGATTTCGGACGACGAGGGATTCTTGATCAACCCGCACAGTGGCTCAGCTGGTCATCCAACAGCCGCTGGGAATGGCTTGTTTTCTTGGTGCCGGCGGCTGTGTTGCTGCTAGCTATGCTCCGTTCGCTCCTGTCGTCAACGAGCAAATTATCTCAGGTGACATGGCCCGTTAGTATTTTTTTGGCAATATCGATCATGGCCTGGTGTTTGTCTGATCAGTTCAAAGGCAATCGATGGTCTTGGGAGGTGCTTTTTGCGTGGATGGTTGTCGGCTGCGTCGCAATCACTGTTAATCTTGGTTCACTAGAGAATATGGCAGCCAGTGGCAGTTCGCGTTGGGTGTTGCTGGTTTTAGCGGGACAAATGGGATGTATCTCGGCTTATGCTGCACAAAGTTATCTCAGTCTGAGTCTGTGGATTACAAGCTGCTCCGCTATCGTGTTCGGTGCATTCGTTTGTTCCTTGTTCCGCTCGACCAAAGGGCAATCATTCGGCCTTTGGCATTTGAGTATTCTTATGATCCCGCTAGCGATCGCTACCGTGCCAACTCTCTTTCTCGCGGATCGTTATTCACCAGCGAAAGACCGATTGCCACTCTGGCTGATCGGAACGGTAATGTTCTTGCCAACTTTGGTTTGGTTCTTAGATATCGTCTATACACGCGAATGCCGCCAATGGCTGAGGGTATTGGTTGCGTTTTTGATCTGCGCCTCGGTACTGTCTACGATTATCATTCTGACCAAGCCCTTTGAAACAGAGTGGTAGACTGGGCCAGTAAAGCGGGGCTTAAGCAAGAGACGATTTCGAATGAAGCTGCAAAACTCGAACTCAACAGATACGGAATCGGACGGTTGGCGATGGATCGATTCACCTATCGGTCCCATATTGCTTCGCGCTCGCGGCGAAAAGGTGACAGGAGTTTTTTTACAAGATCAACAATACTTTCCCGAACATTTTCCTTCGATTGATCTGAGCGCTGTTACGCAGCGTCCCTCACATGTCTTGCTGCAGTTGGAGAAGGAACTCCAAGAGTATTTTTCGGGACATCGAGAGTCGTTTGAGACCGAATTTCTGTTGATAGGCACGGCATTTCAAATCGAGGTGTGGCAGCAACTCGGTGCGATCCCGTTTGGTGGCACAACTACCTATGGTCAGATCGCTCATCAAATAGGCAAAAGCAATGCGTCTCGGGCGGTGGGTGCTGCGATTGGTAGGAACCCACTATCGATTGTGCTACCATGCCACAGAGTCATCGGAAAATCGGGAGCGTTAACCGGTTATGCGGGCGGCCTAGATCGAAAACGCTGGTTACTGGACTTCGAGCGAGGTGAATCGAAATCGAGCATGTTCCAGCAATCGTTGGCGTTTGCTTGATCGCGACCGCTACGAAATCCCCCACTGAAATGGGTCGTCCGCGTTCAAGATGACGCTTGTGTCCGCATTCACGAAAGCCCGGCCGACAATGGTGGGGGAGACGAGCCCCTTGTCTCGATCGAGCCATTGGAATCTCCCCACAAAAGGGATGCCCAAGATCCCTTCTTGAATCCAGTTTTCTCCTTCTGATAGCTCGCCGTCCGCGGCTAAGCAGGCTAGTTTTGCGCTCGTTCCGGTGCCGCACGGAGATCGATCGTACATCGCCCCTGGGCAAAGGACGAAATTTCGAGAATGAGACTCAGGTCGCACCGGTGCACCAAATAGTTCCGCGTGATCGACGCGAGGTTCATAGGCTCGTGAGGCAGACACTAATTCATGGGAGAGCTTGAGCAATTCGGCTTTATCGGGATTGGGGACATTCATTAAGTCGGATTTGGCAAGACAAAACCAATTTCCACCATAAGCTATGTCCGCTTTGACAATACCGTAGTTCTCTGTCTGCAGTGGGACGCGGGTATGACTGCGATAGCTAGGGACATTTCCGATTTCCACGCTTCCGTCGTGGAGAACATGAGTGGTTACAATGCCGGCGACGGTTTCGAATTTATGCTGCCCAGGACCGAGTTGCCCGAGATATCGCAGCGTTTCCACCACACCTATCATGCCATGGCCGCACATGCCCAAGTAGCCGACATTGTTAAAGAAAATCACCCCAGCTACGCAATCCGCATCGGTGGGTGGCACGAGGTGAGCACCCACCATAACTTCGGAGCCTCGTGGTTCGTTGACGAGGGCGCGACGATAACCATCATGATGTTGTTTTGCCTCATTCAATCGATCTTGAATGGTGCTACCTTTCCACTGCGGTCCGTTCTCGACAATGACTCGTGTGGGTTCGCCAGCGGTGTGAGAGTCGATGACTCGAAAGGATTTCGGATTCATGAGTTTGTTTCTACGTGGATTGAGTAGCCGGTATGGGATGGACGCTTTCTGGTATGTCGATTGCCTGTCCCTGTGCTAAGAACTCTTGTTCTAATGCGGCCAGCATATCGTCATCCAGGTCATGCTCCAAGGCGTCGGCACCGCGGTCCAAAGCGGCTGGGGAGAGAACGGCAAGATTCGAGAAATAAATCTCCAGCAATCGATGCCGTCTAACGGATTTCAAGGATTCTTGAATGCCACTAGCGGTAAGAATGACATCCCCCACGGGATTAACGATGATCCAACCTTTTCTTACCAAGGTACGGACCACAGAATCCAATCGGGTCTTGCCCCATGTTCTCATTTGTTTTAACGATTTTAAATCGACGGGTGCAGATCGCATCTGACCATGTTGTTGCGGTGGAGTTCCGCGAGTTTCCAGGAGTTCGTAAATCGATCTTAAAACGTGTTCGACATCGCTGATGCGTCGACGTTTCTTTGCGGTCCAAAATCGCCAAACGATTCCACTTTCTGTTCCCATGAAAAGGCTAATAACGAAACAACCAGTTGATACGAGCACGATGCAGGGGCCCGTCGGCAATCGTTCCCCGTACAAACTAATCAACGTTCCTGTGATACCAGATAACCCACCAATCATCGCACTGATCAGAATTGTCATATTGAGGCGATTGGTCCAGAATCTCGCCGCCACCGGTGGAGTCACCATCAATGCAACAACCAAAATCACGCCTACCACCGAGGCACCGACAATCACGACAACTAGGACTGCCCCCAACAGCATGGCGTCGAGCAAGCTCGTAGGCCAGCCAGAGGCCGAAGCGAAAAGAGGATCAAAGCAAAGAATTTGAAGCTCTTTCCGCGTTAGCCAAACTAGCCCGGTGACAAAGATAGAGGCGGCGACAATCATCTGCAGATCGGAGTTAATGATCGATGCCGATTTTCCAAGAATATAAGTCTCTAAACCAGCCCCCATCTGATCGGGGATTTGCTGAATCACGCTGAAGAGCGCCATTCCAGCCCCAAAAAAGACGCTCAGAATAATGCCAAGAATCGCGTCTGGCTTCAATTTCGTGATTCGTCCCAAGACGGAGACCGCAATCGCACTCAAGCCTCCTGACAAGGCCGCTCCAATCAGCAAGCCAAACAGGCTCCTCCCGTCACCTCCCATAAATATCTGCACCAAAAACGATGCCGCCAATCCCGGTAACGCGGCATGGCAAATCGTGTCAGCGATGAGGGATTTCCGACGCAGCAATAGATAAACGCCTACCACTCCGGCAATTATGCCTAAAAGGGTTGAGCTGATCATGACAAGCTGTGTGTTATAGTCGAACATGATAACAATATACGCCAGAGCACCAAGTTTCGTCTATTTCATTCGGATGCGATGACCGGAAAAGATATCAGCTTGTCCCACAATACTTCATCCAGCTACGACTATATCATCGTAGGATCTGGATCCGCCGGCTCGGTCTTGGCAACCGAATTGGCCGCTCTTCAAGCGGGCAGCATCCTGTTAATCGAAGAGGGGTCTAGAGGTGGCCATTACCAAAGCCGACGTCCAGCGCTTTATCCGCATCTGTTCCAAAATCCAACCATGTCCCATGTTGATCGAAGCTGTCCGCAATCTGGGCTGGCTGGTCGGTCAATGATGATGCCATCAGGGAAAGGCATGGGGGGCTCAAGTCTACTGAACGCCATGATTCTGTCACCGCCACATCGTTTCGATTTGGTACGTTGGCATCAGCTGTTGGGCCCTGCCTGGGAAGCTAACTCCATGCTGGAATTGCTTGGCGAACTGTACCAACGAATCGCTTGCCATGTTGATCGTGAACCGGAACTGCATCCACTCTCTCGCGAAATTCTTCAAAGCATGGTCTCAGATGATTCACCCGCTCGTTTGTTTCCCTACGCCCGATTCGTGAAACGTGGCAGACGCGAATCGATCTGGCGTGCGTTTTCCCACGCGGACTCCAGGCGTTCTATCACAGTGGTTCGGGGACGCAAAGTGGAACGTATCGCAATCTCGAATGATCGAGCCGTGGGAGTCAATCTCGGATCATCACCTCTCGCAACTCCCGAAACGCTTCGTGCGAACAAAGCCGTTATACTCAGCGCAGGGGCGTTAAAGACACCGACCATTCTTATGAAGAGTGGAATAGGGCCAAAAGAAAACATTTCTCTGCGCCGAAGCTTGGTGGTCGATGCACCGCTGGTTGGGAAAAATTTGAGTGACCATCTCGTCTTTCCCATCACTTTCCAATGCTCTCGCGAGAGTCTACCAAGTCAATTTTGTGACGAGATGAATCGGTTGTGGATCGCGCAAGGCACGGGCCCGTTGGCTTCCAACATCGCAGAATTAGGTGCGTTCGGTTGGCGCGATGGTCTAGATGGCTATTCGCTCTCGCCACCCGAGCAATTCGACCTAAACAAAAGTCAGAGCCCTTGTTTTCAATGGCATATTACACCATCGCACTATCTAGAGTATCCGGGCAAAGTCCCTGCGACTCCTGCCGTGAGTGTCGGCATTACCCCCCTTCATCCACGGAGCAGGGGAAGTATCGATTGGTTGGAAGACGGATCCTTTAGAATTGATCCCGGTTATCTTTCCCATAGGGCTGACGAAGAGGAATGGAAGTCCATTGTGAAGTGGACTCGCCAGTGGATTAACGCTTGCCCATGGAGGTCTTTTTTGGAAGAAGAATTGATTCCCGGATTACGCCGACAGACCGACGATTCGGTTTTGGCGATTGTCAAAAGATTGTCGTCAACAATCTATCACTACTTGGGAACCAGCGCTTTGGGCAACTCGATCGAATCCGTTTGCGACCCTGAGTTTCGAGTGCGTGGTTGCGAAGGACTCTACGTGTGCGATGGTTCGTCGTTGCCCGATCAAGTATCAGGGAACCCACAAGTTACCGTCATGTTGATCGCCTTAAAGTTGGCTCGCCAAATCGCGAAGCAGAGCTAAGAACAAACCAAGCCTTAATTCGACTTGGAGGCCTGAGCGATTTGAAGGTAGTTTATCCCTTCGAACTCAGTAACCTTGCCCGAGACAATCCACACCGCGCTCGGATCTTCGTTTTTCTGAGCGACCAAGATTCTCTGCAACCATAAATTCTCTAAGCAGACCAGTGTTCGTTTTGTTTGTTCATCGAACACTGTGATGCGACCATTAGGGGCCTTGCGCACCTGAACACGAAGGTTGTTGAGTTCCGTCCCCTCGCGGATCAGATTGTCGGGACGAGACGGCTCAGAGGTTTTAGATCCGGCGGTTGCCTTGGAACCGTCTCCCTCGCCCGCGCTCGCGCGTCCTCGGCCCGAAGATTCGTTATTCCAGTTCGCTAGCACAACAATGGTCAAAGCGATGGACAAGAGCCAGAATGCAGGTGTTTTTAATAATCGCACGGTTAGAATACTCAATCCATCTGCGGCGTAAGCACCGAAGATGACTCGCGTTTCGGGGATGGGTTACTGTCTTTTCGGGAGAGCCAGTGCATGCAAAGACATCACGCCTCCCACGGTCAGAAACACAAAGCCAAGCCAATTGGGAGGCTTTACGCTCTTTTTCGGTGATGCCATTTCCACGTAACTGTTAGTCAGTGGATTACTGTTCGCGATTTTCGAATTTTGAGCAAAGCGATGCAAAGCTTTCGTACTGCTCTCGTTGAGCACAAACGTATCGATCATGCGGAACTGCAGCCCTAATAGAAAAAGGACAATCCCAAACATGAAGTATCGATTGCGATCTACATTCATCACAGCACCTCGGTGATAGAAACGACTCCGATGGTATCGGACTGCCAGGGTACTAAAGTTGAGGTTATCGACTCACTGCAGATTTTTCAAACTAGGTAAGTTGGGAGGTCTGCTGCTGCCGTCGAAACGGACGGCCCGCTAAACGCTAGGCCGGCAATCTTGTTGGTTCGGCGATCGTGGCTTCTTGCTATCGTGCCGGTTAATCGTGCCCATCAATCGTGCCCAGTTCTCTCCCGAGGGTCCGAAAAGAAGAATGAGAAAATGCCGAGCATGATCGCCCCAGTCACCAGCAAACTATCGGCGACGTTGAAATTGGGCCACGTGTATTCTCCATATCGAAAGAGGATCCAATCCCGCACTCCCCCTTTGTAGACATCTGGCAATTGAGGGATTCCTAATCGATCGTAAAGATTGCCAAAGATTCCTCCCATTACAAATCCCATGGCGACTGTTAGCCAAAGTGATTTGCATGCTTTTAACACAAAGAGCCAATAAACAATCCCAACGGCTGCGACCACAGACAAGATAGCAAACAACCAGCCGAACCCCTGGCCTAGCCCGAAAAGTGCACCCATGTTTACGGCTGTTTGAAATCCGATATAGGGCTCGACCAGCCAATGTGGTGGTGACTCGCCCGGATTCCCAAGCCACCCGAAAATGGCTTGCTTAGTCCACAAATCAGCAGCAGTACCGGCGATTGCCAAAACGAGGAATAGAACGAGTCTCATAGGATGTGTTGCTCAGTTGGGAACGGGATCGAGTTCGTGAAGTAAGTAATGGTACTACATACGAAGTGTTTCGCGCAGTCGAGGATGCGTAGCGACGCTATTTTTTGAAGAGACTATCGTTATGTGACAGCGGCTTATTCGAATCACCGATCAGCGTAATCGAACCACCCGTTCCGCGACAATTTGTTTAGCAGCTAAGGCGGGGATGTAGCCTCGAACGCCTTGGATCATGACTGGCTGCTGTAAGTATCGACGTAGATTGAGGGCGGCTGTTGATCGGACATAGGTTATGACGTTCCCAGCATCATCGGTCAAAGCGTACTCCGGTTGTCCAGGGCTCGTCGCATGCACTTGGACCAACCAACCGGACGCATCCCCCGCTCCCATATCGGATGGATGGCTAACAGGCACGTTATTGGGGGGGAGGTTTCTAACGGCAGATGCTGGGATGACTGCTGTTTGACTGCCGCCAAGATCATTCGTTGGCGACTTGGGTGAAAAGACTGGCTGATTGGCGAGCATCGAATCGCGAGAACCATAACCGCCATGATTCTGCAACGACTGTAACGTTCTCACTCTTAGATCTTCGAACTGTTCTATGCGTTCCAGCAGCAGACGAGCCTCACCGCGAACAATGGCGGAGTCACCCGCTTCAATCCAATCTAAGCAGCGAGCACGTAGACGGCCTAGCTCCCAGTTTTCCGTGGGCTGCGAAACGACTCCGGATAGCTCCAACAGTGTTCTCTGCAATTCAGGCGTGCTAAATTTTTCATTCTCGAGAGGCTCTTCGAAAGCGTTTTGCATAGCGACAGACACCGGTTTGATTCGCGGTGTTGATATGCCATGCCAGTCTCTAGGCATCGGCTCAGCGTAAGAAAAATCGCGGCCAGAGTCGTATGCTTGGGGCGTTGGTTGATCACTTCCGAATAGCGGTTGATTAGAACTCAGTAGCCGCTCCATGATGGGAAGCTGGCTGTCTGACATTCGATTCGTATTTTGATCGTTCGAACCGATGTCATCCCCATGGTAATAGCCATCACCATCCGAATAGGGTGTGGTAGGACCGATTGAGTTACGTCGTTGACCGGGGCGAGGTAAGCGATCAAGCCGGCTGGAACCATAGGGAGTTGTTAACGATGATTGACGAGAAGACTGTGGAAATTGTTGCATGCTATGACTCATCTGAGTCGTAACCGGTGCACGCTCCGCTTCGATGACTCCGAGTCCAACCAATCCAAGAATGCTACCGATCGGTTTCGATGTAAATGTGGTTTGCGAGCCGTCTTGCATCTTGTTCCAGTGTTGAAAGGAATCGGTTTGATGTTGAGCTTGTTGTCTACGTTTGGCTCTGTTCAATTCTTGTGGAGTCATGGCGCTTTCGACCGGTATCGCTCCACTTACAACGAGGCTGTTGTCGACGATATCCGTATGATCAACGCTGGCACCTTGGGGGAGCTGCCCCACGATTTCCGATTGTTCTTTGCGAATTTCTTGGTTGATTCGAGCAACGACTTCTGACTCATCGCTCCATACAATTTGTCCATCGACGGAATCACCTATAGCGATGTCTTGGGCGGCGGCTTGAGTAACCCCTGAGCCCACTGCGGTCGAGTAACTCGCTTGCTCGACTTTGTTGTTTTCTGCAATGTTGGTTTCCGTTTTATTGTTTTCCGTCCCTTTGGTCGTTTTGGGATTTAAAAGGCCCGTTGCAGGCACATGATCGGTCAAAGTGGACGAACGGACCCATCGGAACTCACCCGGCGGAGGGCTGATACGATACCAGAGTTGTTTCGAGCCATTCTCATCGATCTGATACTCTTCACCCAAGATTTGTAGTTGTTGAGATTTGACCAAAGCGGTTTGCCACATGAGTTGCTTGACATCTTTGAAGTCCGTTCCCACCCAAGCTGGAGTATCTTCCTCGGCCACCTCTGCGATTTTTCCACCAGGCAAAAGATAGGTGTTCTTGGCCGAAACCCAGTTGTAGCTATCCTCTGGCGGTCGAATGCCCGACCATCCATCGGAGGTTTCCAGGTAGACTTCGACGCGTGAACTGGGAGGCAGTTCGTTGGTGGAGTAATATCGATCGGACGGGCCAGAGCGAACGACCGTTTTTGTGCCTAAGACGTATCGAATTCGAGGTTGTTGATAGCTATTTTGAATTTCGGAATTCGATTGCTCTTTGTCCGATTTCTTCGAAGCAGATTCGGACATCGCAGGCGGAGCGGCGTCACAGTGGAGCGGCTCAAGGCAGGAGGTTATACAACCTAGACCGATAGCAACGATAAGCCGTTGTCGAATGTTGAACGAGGTTTGTTGATAGGTTTTCATAATGGGTATCCTTCCCTAATAACTCGTCGGCACACGAACTGGAACAGGTTACCTGACCGTTCCGAAGTTCGATGCAACGGTTTGTTCAATAAGTTGCCTGAGGCTCGAGTCTGGTTCTCGACTAGCGAGGAATCGAAGCTGCTGCATAACCTCTCTATCTTGAAATGATCCCAAGATAGCAATGGCCCGCTTTCTGACCGCTTTGCTGCTGGATTGAGCCATCCAGCACAGGATCGGCGCGGGGCTTATTTCGCTTACTTGTGTCAATCGATCCAATAGCTCGAGCTGGAGTGCCTCGTCCCCTCGCGCCATCTGAACTGCCAAATCAAGAAGTGAGTTCGGAACGCCTCGCTGGGAGAGTTCATCACACACCATGCGAACTCGCCGTTCCTGAGTGCTACCCAACAAAGGAAAGAGCCGTTCGATTGGCAGTTGTTGCAAATCGTCATTAGAGGATTGCTCTGCATTGGCGGTGACTACTGCCGACGGTTGTTCGACGGGTACCACAACGGGAAGCTTGGATTGAGAACGTTTAAACTCTGCCGATCTAGCAGCAATTCGCGTGTTATCGCCTACCGATGCGAGTTGGGAATCGGGTTGATCCGAGAGGGACGCTCTGGCACTTGTGGAGCGACCAGCGACCGGTGCCATCGCGTTTCCGGAACTCATCGGGGGCGGAGGCGGAATCGAATCGTCGTACAGCTGAGCCGTTGTGTGATAAGCCGCGACGATTGAGGTTGACGGTTGGGATGAACCGATGAGAGCTGGTTGGGAATTGTTGACAGGCCCTGGAGAGGTGGTGGTCTGATTTAACGCGTCTAAAGAAACGAGCATCGCGAGCGTTTCATCCGCAGGTGAGTTCCCCAGATTAAGCAGCTTAGACCCGTTCTCACGCAACCAACGCTGGGATAGCGGGGACCATAGCCCGACCGCTGAGGCTGCAAATACAAACAAAGCCGTAACACTCAGCGTGGTCCCCAACATCGAATGTTTCTTCTTCGATTTGGGTATACGCAGTCTGGGGTCGGCTCTCTTTCCAGAAAGCCAATCGACATCCAGCATTGCAGTGTTAGGTGGTGTTCGAGACTTTTTTGGCATACCGAAATGACGAGTGTTTGTAAAAAGCGGATTTTTTCGATCAAAGTAGGTAAATAGGCTAAAGAACGGTAGCGTTTCAATACCAAAACCTAGATCCATAGCTAGCTCTCCACTTGAAGGCATTCGATTGACGATCGATACTTGCTAAAATGGTGGAGGCGCGTTTTGAATTGTTCCGCTTGGGCTGAGAATCATCTGTGGCAAGAATTGCAATCGTTGGGGCTGGGATAAGCGGGTTATCCTGTGCGTGGCATTTGGGCAGACTGCTGCCAGATGCGAGAATCGATGTTCTAGAGTCATCTGTTCGTGTGGGTGGTGTGATTCAGACCCATTACGAATCCCCTATGCTGGTTGAGATGGGAGCCGACAATTTGGCCTCACTGATTCCGGATGGTATTAACATGATTCGGGAAATGGGACTGCGGGATGAATTTATATCCCCGAATCCCGAGCATCGGTTTGCACAAGTGGTCAGGGCGGGGCGAATCTACCCGATTCCCAACGGTTTCTCTCTGATGCAACCGACGAAAATGGGAGCCATCTTAACCTCCCCGATTCTGTCGCTTAGCGGGAAGCTTCGAGTGCTAGGGGAGTTTTTTATCCCCAAAAGAAACGATCCAGCGGACGAAAGTGTTGAGTCTTTTGCGGTTCGTCGGTTAGGTCGGGAGTGTTTTGATCGTCTGGTTGAACCGATCGTTGGTGGTATTTTTACGGCTCGCGCTGAAACACTAAGCATGAATGCGTCGATGCCCCAGTTTGTGGAAATGGAACAAAAAAGTGGTGGCCTGATTCGCGGAGCCATCGCGAAACGCAAAAGCGAGACCAAGTCGGATAGCTCAGCTCGCAAGGCGAATGGTGCACGCTATGATCAATTTATTGCACCGAAGCAAGGCATGTCGTGGTGGATGGAACAAATCGCTTCGCAGTTGCCATCACCCGTTCTGCACGGAATAAGCGTTGAGTCTGTCACGCTAACGGAGCATGGGAAATGGCACATTCGCTGTAACGATGATTCGATTAACGGTGCCTCCTACGATATGGTCTGCCTCTCAACACCCAGTTGGGTGTCGTCGAAAATTATCCGGACTAGCAATCCTTTAGCGGCCGATCATTTGGATCGAATCCCTTACGCCTCGTCGGCCGTTGCGGTTCTGGCAATACGAAAAGCAGAAATCGATCCTCGGGCCATGTGTTTTGGTGTCGTTATACCTAAGACCGAGAATCGAAACACATTAGCGATCAGCTTGACGAGCGAAAAGTACCCCGGTCGATGCCCCGATGATACTGTTCTCGCAAGAGTGTTTATGGGTGGCGCGGTGCGTCCTGAGCTCGTGCTCAAATCGGATAGTGAGTTGCTTGATATTGCCACGCGAGAAGTTCAAGAACTGCTTGGCGTTTCCAGTAAACCGAGTTGGCAAAAACTCGTGCGTTGGGATCAAGCCATGCCGCAATACTTGACCGGGCATCTAGATAGAGTCAAAAGGATTCGGGAACTGCTTGCCGAAACACCCAATCTGCATGTTATCGGCAACGCGTTTGATGGAGTTGGGATTCCGCAGTGCATTCGGCTCGCTCGGACAACGGCTGAGACCATGGCTGCGGCAGCCAAAACGCTCCTACTGCTATGCTGTTTTGGATTGCTGCTTCTATCAAAGATTAGCAGTACACACGCTTCAGGCTTTGAAGCAGCCGAACACGTGATGGAAAACGGCATGCCCGAAATAGTTCGCCGAGCGTTTCAGGTTTCTCATGATGGCTGGAGTGTTGATGAGGTTCTTTTGAGAGATGATTTGCGTCAGAAGTTTCTGATGGAATGCCGGCGTTTAGCAACGAAAGACTTGGACGGAACTACGGATCGCGAGATACTCGAACAATTGGTAAAGCTACGCAAGTCGAACAAGTTGAATGTCGAAACAACGCAACGTGAACGGAGCGATTTGTCCGATTATCTGGTTTCAGCGGAAATTGCGAGTCGATACATGCATGATGCGCATGGTGTATCCCCTGATCAATGGCTGGTCGATCCCGAACTCCTTCGAGAGTTCGACAAGATGGGGTTGTCGATCGCAAACACGGAAAACACCTATCTGCTTAGAAAAGCTGCCTTAAAGCTGCGCAAGTCTCGTTCACTAAGACCGGAGCTTCTGCAGCGAGTCACTGATTGGGATCTCGAAATTGAGACGCATTCACTCGGGGAACTCAAGGAAAAGCTGGCAACTATATCGGAATCACCCGGCGTCTACATTTTTCGAGACAACACAGGTTACTTGTACATCGGTCAAGCGTCGGATCTTCGAAAAAGGCTCAAGACCCATTTGACGGAATCCGACCGAAAAGCATTGTCCACTTATCTCGAATCCGAAAAAGAGACAGTAACAGTTGAATTGCATGTGTTCGGTCCCCATTCGCCCGCACGAAAGACAATCGTTCGTGAAGCCTATGAGAGCGAATTGATTAGGTCTAGAAAGCCACGATTAAATCTGGCACCCTAAGCCTCACTTAGAGTCTTGCTGCGGTAGATTCGCCATCGGAATGAACTCAAACCATCGGTTGCAATAGATCATGAAACAGAAGCACCACATTTTAGTGGTTGAAGACGAAAAGCACCTTGGTACCATCGTCAAATACAACTTCGAACAGGAAGGCTACAAAGTAACGCTTGTCGATGATGGGCCGACAGCTCTAAGTCTCGTCAAAGGTGATCCGGATGCTTATGATTTGGTCGTGTTAGACCTTATGCTGCCCGGGATGAGCGGTTATGCGGTGTGCGAAGAGATTCGAGAGCAAGGCATATTGCTGCCCATTTTGATACTTAGCGCACGAAGTTTGGCCGAAGACCGCACGCGAGGATTCGATTGTGGCGCCAACCAATACTTGACCAAGCCGTTTGACTTGGATGAACTGTTTTCCAGAGTCAAGAATTTGCTCCGACTGCATCCTAAACAAGTACAAGCACCGATCAAGCCAGTCGTTACGAAAGCCGTTGATGTCGAGTTTGGACGAGCAAAGATCAACTTCGAACGATACGAAGTCTTTGTGGATGACAAAGAGCAAAAGATGACTCACAAGGAATTGCAGTTGCTGCGTTACTTTATTGAGAACGAAGCACGCGTCATAAGTCGCCAGGAATTACTGGCGGAAGTATGGGATATGAGTGGCGAAATGCAGACGAGAAGTGTCGATCAATTCATGCTACGGTTGAGAAAGATTTTTGAGTTGGATCCCGCTAAGCCAAAACATTTTTTGACCGTTCGTGATGCTGGCTACCGCTTTGTTGCAGAACCAACTTGATCCATTGTTGCTCGATTCTTGAACTAGACTCTCAATTCACGTGATTCGAATGGCGAACCTGACAGAAAATCAAGCGGCACAACGCATCGCTGAGCTTGTAGAACAAATTCGACAGCACGACTACAGCTATTACATTCTCGCTGAGCCAACGATCTCAGATCGTGAATACGATTCTTTGATGAAAGAGCTGCAATCGCTTGAGGCTAACTATCCCAGCTTGATCGGTGACGACAGCCCAACCCTGCGATTGGGCGATGCTCCACTGGACGGGTTAGCCCAAGTGACGCACAGAATCCCGATGCTCTCCATCGACAACACCTATACCGAGGGTGAGTTGCGAGACTATTTCCATCGGACAGAAAAGCTGCTTTCGGGAGAGCCTATTGAGTGGGTGGTCGAGTTAAAGGTCGATGGCGTCGCTGCGTCGATACGATACGAAGAGGGACGATTAGTCCAAGCGGTCACGCGCGGTAACGGCGAGGTAGGGGATGATATTACTCATAATGTCCGGACCCTTCGCGGATTGCCTCATAAACTCTTTGGCTCAGATATCCCCAAGGTGCTTGAGTTGCGTGGCGAAGTTTACATGAATAACAGCGACTTGGTGTTACTCAATGAAGAACGCATTCGAAACGGAGAGGCGGAGTTCAAGAATACCCGAAACGTAACGGCAGGCGCTATTCGACTGCTGGATTCACGCGTTTGCGCTCAGCGAAGATTACGATTCTTGTGTCATGGAATGGGGTTTTGCGAAGGAATCAAAGAGCGCACTCACATGGGTTTTCTCAATCGAGTTAAAGAGCTAGGTGTCCCGCTTACGCCCGGTGTCAGAAGCTTTGCCGATAAAGATGAATTGATTGCTCATTGCAACGCGATCGTTGAAAACCTACACAGCTTAGACTTCGAGGTGGACGGCATTGTCATTAAGGTAAATTCGTTCGACCAACGTGAAACGCTTGGCTCCACTTCCAAGTCGCCTCGATGGGTCATCGCTTATAAAATCGAAAAGTACGAAGCGGTCACAAAACTGCTTGAGATTCGTACGCAGATTGGCAAGACGGGAACGGTAACCCCTGTCGCAGAATTGGAGCCGGTTCAGTTGGCGGGTACCACCGTGTCCCGGGCGTCATTGCACAACGCCGAAGAAATTGCACGGAAAGATGTACGGGTCGGCGATTGGGTTGTTGTTGAAAAGGCAGGCAAGATCATTCCACATATCGTACGTGTGGAACGCCATCGTCGAGAAACAGAGCTGCCCGCCTATGAGTTTCCGACGAAATGCCCCGCATGTGACTCAGAGTTGGTAAAGGACGCGCAGGGTGTTTATATTCGTTGCGTTTCGAAAGAGTGCCCCGCTCTGTGGCGACAACGGTTGAGGTACTTTGCAACCCGAGATTGCATGGATATTGAAGGACTGGGTGAAAAGCTCGTCAATCAATTGGTCGATGCAAACATGGTTTCCAGTTTTGGCGAGTTGTATGCCCTCAAGCTCGAACGTTTGATGACGTTGGAACGGATGGGTAAAAAGTCAGCCGAGAATTTGTTAGCGGGAATTGAGGCCAGCAAGAATCGCGGGCTGAGCCGTGTCCTGAATGCGATTTCGATTCGTCATGTGGGACAGCGAGTGGCTCAAATCTTAACACGTCGATTCAACGACATTGATGGATTGATGGCTGCCGATTTAGAAACGCTTAGTCAGGTCAATGAAATCGGTCCAATCATTGCGAAGAGTGTCTTTGATTTTTTTCAAAGCAACGAGGGGCAAGAGATTATCGCCCAGCTTAGAGCATCGGGGGTTTCGCTGGTCGCATCAGCGGAGGACCAAGTAGACGCATCGGGGGCACTCGCAGGTAAGACGTTGGTGGTAACGGGGTCGCTGAAGAGTTTTTCCCGGGATGAAATTGAACGATTGATTGAACGCCTCGGCGGGAGAGCATCGAGCAGCGTTTCCAAAAAAACAGACTTTCTGGTCGTCGGTGACGATGCAGGTAGCAAGCTCGAAAAGGCTAAGAGCCTTGGGGTGACCGTGTTGACGGAAGCAGAGTTTTTGGAGCGGTTTCAAGGTCCGGTATAGGTAATAAAGCTTCACTAACCGTTAGACATGGAACAGTGGGGGCGACTCTTTATGTCGAGGGCGGTTTTAACTTAAGTTTGCCCAAACAGTCTGTCGAACCTCATCAACTGCGAACGGATACGCGTGACCACCTATGATTATCGAGTGAGATGATCTGCAAGGCTCGGAGAGTCTCGTCCGCGTGGGTCCTGTGGTGACCAAAATTCTTTCCGAGTGTCTGTTCCATGTTTACGAACGTCTTGCAAAAGCCTGTTGGGGCTATGGCTGTTCTAGCTGCTGCCATTGGGGGGCCCTACGCCGCCTTTGAAACGGATGCAGGTTCTTTGGTCCGCCGAGTTATCTCTGGTGGCATGCAACAACTGCCGCCTCCCTCCGAAGGGGATCCCGCATCGCTAGGTTTGTTGAATCAGCAAAACGGCCAACAACCGAACACGGCTTACTACAGTGCACCTGGTGGTTCGATTCCGAATATGCCGATTAACAACTCAGGCTACAGCGCCAGTGGCTATGGAAACGTTGGATACAGCATGCCACAGCAACCCAGTTACGGTGGGCAGCAGGGGCAAGTTGGGAATGGTGGATACGCAGCCGCACCAACTTCCAATCCTAATTTGGGTTTTCAGAGTTGGCCGCAGCCTGGTCCTAATGGGCAGAACATAGCCGCTACGATGCCGCAGCAAGGCAATGTTGTCTACGGTCCTGCGACAATCACTCCTCTGGGCGGGAATGGTGCTTTTCAAGGAGTAGCGCAAACGCCTTATGCCAATTTGGAAACGAGGCAGGGGCCGGCTCAAGTTATCCCGGGAGGAACGAATCAGCTTTGGAACTACACTGTCGGTGTTCCGAGCCTTCAGCAATTGCAGCGTCAGCCGACAGCAATAGGAGGAGGAAACGTCCAAGACTTGCGAGAGGTACTGCGGTTCGATGTGACTCCGGTTTGGTTAACGCAACGCTTTTCGAGAGTGACAACCGTCCTATCCAATGTGCAGCTCGATGGCATGAGAGTCCCTCTCATAACCGGAACCCAAACGACCGACTTGGCCGGCACGTTGACCTATTATTTCGATAGTCGTCAAACGGTCCGCAGGATAAATCTGCACGGTTTGACCGGGGATCCTTCCCAATTGGCCAATTTGATGGTCCAGTTTTATGGATTAAAGCCGGAGCAGTCTCTCGGTGGGCAGCTTTACACTTATCGCTGGAACAATCAAGTTAACAGCGTGCTGCACTTGTCCCCCGCTCCGATCGTTTATTCGGGGGCCGATCACTCGAAGTTTGTCGTGTTTTTGGAGCTGAATCAAGCGGACGCCAACATGGGTCTGAGCCAAGAGGCGAGTGAGATTTTGAACAATTTGCAATCGATACGCCGTTGGTAGTCTCGCTTTGAATGGTGTAGAAATGGAGTACACTGTCGGAAAGCCCTTCGGTAATCTGTTTCTCGAACGCAAATCAACATGATGGCTAGATTCAACTCCAACACTGGAATCCGATATCGGTTTTCGGCTAATTGCATCGTTTTAGCCTTGGTGCTCTGTGTCGTAATTTCGGTTACCGGTTGCGCTCAAGCGGTAAAGCCTCTAGAGACAAAGCGAGCCGAGGTTGTTAAAGAGTATCCACACGACGCCACGGCGTTTACGCAAGGTCTCGTGTACCATGATGGCTTTCTGTTTGAAGGGACCGGGCAAAAGGGACGATCTCTGTTACGTAAAGTGAATTTGGAAGATGGAAAAGACGTCGTGCCACCCGTTCCTTTAAACGAGCAGTATTTTGGCGAAGGCATCACGATCCTAAATGACAAGATCTATCAACTCACTTGGCAAGATAGTTATTGTTTGATCTACGACGTGAAAACGCTCGAGTATATTGGCCACTTCGTTTACGAGTTCGAGGGGTGGGGGTTAACAAACGATGGTAAGCAATTGATTTTGAGCGATGGCACGCCCACGATTCGATTCATCGATCCCGAGACGTTCAAAGTGACGAAGCGGTTTGATGTTACCGAACGCCGGCAGCGGTTGAAGGCCCTCAATGAGCTTGAATGGATCGATGGCGAGATATGGGCTAACGTCTGGTACGAAGATCGAATCGCCAGGATATCTCCAGAAACGGGAGCGGTTCTCGGTTGGGTTGATTTGCGGCATATCTATCCTCAGAACCAGCGATACAAAGAATCGGTCATGAATGGCATCGCGTACGATCCTGCGACCAAGCGGATTTTTATAACCGGCAAGAATTGGCCAAAGCTGTTCGAAATTCGCGTTTCCAAATAGATCTAGTAACGATTTGGGTGCAAAAAGAGGCTATCGAGTACCTTTTTCTGAAATATTTCTCGTGGGGTCCAATATCGTTCCGTCGTCATACGAACTGGTGGCTGGCGTCCTACATTTCAGGTTGAAATCAGGTGTGAGCACCTGTGATGCGAGAATGAGCGAATCGTTATGTGGCTGATCAAGGGGACATTCCGTGGGATACGAGGATTCTGGTCCTACGGCTGCTTGGTGATTTTGATCAGTACGATTGCGGCGGTACCTGTTTTACAATTTGCAGCGTTTGGTTATTTGCTGGAATGTTCGTCGCGTATCTCTCGGAAGCTTAGTTGGAGCGAATGCATTCCTGGGCAGACGATTGCCCGGCGAGTTGTGATTGGTGCGGTTTGTGTTGGGCTGAGTTGGCTTGCTGTTTGGTATGTTACCGATTTGGCTTATACGGCTGAGATCATTGAGCCTGGCAATGTAAACAGTGGTCGGCTAAGGGTGGCGAGCTTCATCTTGTCATTTGTGTGGGTGGGATGGATTGCTTGGGCATTGTTTCGCGGTGGCAGGATACGGGATTTTTTATGGCCTGCTCCTATCCGATTTATGAAGAGTGTTTGGAGGCCCTCAACATGGCGAGAGGCCGAAGATCGATTGTGGAATTTCGTCAACAGTCTCCATGTACCGAGGCTTATGTGGACGGGGGTGGTGGCTTCAATGGGAGCCATTATATGGCTGGCGATACCTGCCAGCTTGATCATGCTCTCATTGGATCGGCCTGGTGATGGAGCGGCGATATGGGGTGTGATTGGATTTCCACTAATGGTTTGGGTGTTGGCGATTGTTCCTTTTTTGCAAGTTCAGTTTGCGACGGATCGAAAGTTTGGTTCGCTATTCCGATATCGGGCGGTGCGAGAAGCCTACAAGCGGACACCATGGTCGATGCTTTGGGGCATTTTCATATTATTTGCCTTTTCGATTCCCCTTTATTTGCTTCGCATTGAGCCGATACCAACAGAGCTTACCTGGAGCTTGACGTTCTTTGGATCGTGTTCACTGGTTTTGGCGATATGTCGCCTGGGTGCCGCAATTGGCGGTAATCACGATCTACGTCGGTGTGCTTTACTTAGCCAAGTTTGCATCTTGGGAGGGGGGCTACGTATTTCTCTTGCAGCACACTGTCCTACCCCCCGTTCCATTCTTCCTCAGGTAATCATCCTCAATCGAGGATACTTCTTTGTAAACCGAAAAACAGCTGAGCCTAAGATCGACTGAGGCACCATAGGTTTCTAGGTCGTGCCGTGCCGTGTCATGTTGTGTCGTGCCAGATGTATTGATGAATTTTTTCTGAATTCTTCATGCAGGTCTTGCAACGCTCGAAAGCACCACGGACTCTCAAACACCCAGGCCCCGTTTTCTCGTACAATCAAACGCTACGAAAATTTTTGGTGACTAATCCCATTGCGCTCGGGCCCCATGTATAAAACAACCTACCAATCGGCACGCGGTTACCCCAGCGGCGAGTACTCTCTATGAAACCAAAGCGTTTGTGTTTTCACTATCGAACGTTGCTCTTGATCGTTACTGCCTGGTCCCTGGGCACTTGGGCATCGTTCCATACCCTCTCCAACATCGCATTGAGCCAAGACTCTGTCCCACACTCAGTTAAGGCTTCATTCCAATACGATCGTGTACAGATCAACGCTCTGTCGTTTCGAGTTCGTAGCGACTTGGAATTCGAATTGGTCGCGGATAGCAACATTGTTCGATGGCCCATCGTGGCAACTTGGGATGCCGATGGAAATCTTCTCATCGCCGAATCTGCCGGCGTGAAACAATCTGTTCAAGATCAGCTGATCTCAAAACCTCACCGGGTGATTCGTCTCATGGATCAAGATCGCGACGGGAAATTTGATTCCCAAGTTGTCGTCGCAGATGATTTCGCTTTTCCTGAAGGGCTCATGGTATATGGCAAACATCTTCTCGTTTCTGCTCCTCCCGAAATCTGGAAGCTCACCGATGACGATGGAGATGGACTCTATGAACAACGAGACGTGTGGCATGACGGCAAAACGTTAACTCACTGCGCTAATGATCTGCATGGACCTTTCCTGGGGCCAGAGGGCTGGGTCTACTGGTCCAAATCCGCATTTGCTAACCAATCGTTCCCGATGCGACAAAACTATGTCCAAGAAAGTTCCGCATCCCATCTTTATCGCAAACCGTTTGATTCAAAAATCGCAGACCGCGTTCTCACGGGTGGTATGGATAACCTCGTCCATGTTGCGTTCGATCAAGACGGCGATCGATTCTTTGTATCGACCTTTTTGCATCACCCTGGTAACGGACTGCGAGATGGAATCGGACATGGTGTCTATGGATCGGTATTCGGCAAGAGTCATGCTGTGCTGGATGGTCATCCGAGGACCGGGCCTTTGATGCTTCCGATGGTTGAACTCGGACCTGCTGCCCCCGCAGGTTTAATCGTCAAAAGCCCTTCAGATGAGCCTTCGAGGGAGGAGCCGAACCGGCTTATCGCTGCTCAGTTCAATCTACAGCGAGTGTCGGAACATACTCTTACACGTACTGGTACAAGCTACGTTTCAAGCAACTCCGATCTGGTCATCGGAGATCAATTAGATTTCCATCCCGTTTGTGTACTCGAGGATATCGATGGTAGCTTACTGGTGGTTGATACAGGTGGTTGGTACGATTTGTGTTGCCCCAGCTCGGGAAACGAAGAACGAATCGCGACGGGTGGTATATATCGATTGCGTGCGAAGAATCAATCGATCGGTTCCGGTAAGAGTAAATACGATTTGGTTGCGCAGTGGCGTGAGATTGATCGACTGATTGAATCATCTCCGGCAAAAGCTCTTGCCCATACGAACGCTCGCATCCGCTCGCATGCGGAGATGGCCTTGTTGCCTCCTGGAAAAGAGCTGGATGCAGGACTGCGAAACGAACTCGCAAAATGCTTGAACGACGAATCGCTATCCACCGATGCAAGAAAAGGAGCCTTCTGGGCCTTGGCGAAGAGCCTTGCATCCCAGCCGCTTCAATTATCGAAAGCCGGCCGCCAGCCTGGCAATAGCTTCGATCGCACTCCGGAATTTGTTAACGCAATTCTCCATGGAACCGCTCCAGATCTGCTCCCCGCAGCGCTGCAGCTCACGTCAACTTACGCTTGGCCTGATCAAGTCGACCGATTGATCACTTTATTGGATCACGACGATTTCACCATTAAAAGATTGGCGGCGGAGTGCCTGGGGCGTATCGGTGATCCCAAAGGAACTTCGGTCATACTCGAACTATGGGCCAAGGTATACGAACAAGCTCTTCAAGATCGAACCTTAGAACACTCACTGCTTTTTGCCTTGATCGAGCTCAATACGCACGATGCCTCCAAAGAAACCAGCCTTAGCATACTGGAAGACAGGATCGGCAATTGGCGGGTCGACCCAGTCCAAGCGATCGCGGCCATCCAGGTTCTTAAGGAGACCAAATCGATTACAGAAAAGTCCCATGATCCGCTGATTCTAGCCTTCGAATCAAATAACGAACATCTGGCGAGCGTTGCCCAAGATACCATTCTTTCCCACGACTCGTTGGTCACAAAGTACGTTGCCTACCTTAGGTCACAAGACAACCTAGCAATCCCTGCGGCCCGAGCTGCTTCGCTTTTGAAGCGGGCATATCGCAACCCTGCCGTTGTAAGCTGGATTAGCGATACCGTTTTAGATAATTCCGAGTTAGATGATTCCGATTCGAATGTTTTGCGAGCGTCGATTGTGTTGGACCAATTGGAAGCATATCGCAATCAGGAATTGCCACTTTCATGGCAGACGGGCTTAGCGAAAGTTATGAATCGGCAGGACCAACGGGCGGATCAAGTGTTGAAAGCCATTGGTGCTACCAAAGTTCCCTCCGAGGCGAGAGCTCTTATCGATGCAATTTCGAAACGCATTGCATCCGAGAATTTTGCGGTGTCGGCCGCTGCGATTGCTTCGATACCTAGAGGTTTGATCGCTATCTCGGTGACGCAGCAGACCGATGTTATCAAAGTGCTACTGGAATCCGGTCATAAGGAGCGACCTCTCGCATGGCAATCTTTGAAGCGGCTCGATTTAGATTCGGCTCCTTGGACATTACTGCTCTCGGAGATTACTCAGTTTGGACCTGTTGAGTTACCATCGGTCGTTGAAGCTCTAGCAACAAGCCACGTGTTGTCCGATCCATCGCTTGGGATTCGTCTTGTCGAAGTGTTAGATACATTGCCGGCCACTAAGACATTGCCGCAAGAGCAACTTGAAAAGTGGTTTCAAAGTAGTAATGCAGAAACGAGAGAACTGCTGCAATCGAAAATGAGGAAATGGTTCGCACCGCCCGCCGATATGAATGCCAAGATCGATGAGTTGCTCGCAAAGCTAGAGTCTGGTGATGCTTATCGAGGACAAGATGTCTTTCGAAATGAAAAGGCAGCTTGCATTGCATGTCATCGAATTGGTTACGTGGGCGGTGCAATTGGTCCCGAATTGACTCGTATCGGCCAATCAAGAAATCGTCGAGACTTTATCGAGGCGATTGCCTTTCCGAGCCACCGGATTGCTCAAGGATATCAAACGACCAGTGTTTTGACCGATGATGATGAAGTTTATTCAGGGCTCGTTGTTGCCGAAGACGAATCGAGAATCGAACTGGTTTTGTCTGCCGCGAAACGGGTTTCAATCGACAAAAGCAGCATTCTTAAGCGTTCGCAGGGGACAACATCGATTATGCCGGCGGGTATCGAGACGGTGCTTACGGCGCGCGAGCTTTCCGATCTGATCGCTTTTCTAGAGCAATCGAGATAAAGCTTTGCAATAAACTTTCACTTTGACTTGTGTTTACGAATCAGCTTTTTAGCTTCGTCTGGCATTAACAACCGCTTTGATGTTGCAAAGAGATCATCGCCGTAAATCTCACTGGTCTCTTGTGAAGTTAGTTTCGAAACATCACGTTCTAACCAGACATCCCATAAATGGCCTAACCAGGGTTCTCGCCTTCGAACCTTAACTTCCCACCACGAGTTGTCCCGCAACAAGCACATCGCTTCATCGGAGAGGGACAAGCGTTGTAACGGATCGTTTCTGCGATTTTTCTCTACGACTTTCAGAAGCGCAGAGTGAGGGCATACATACATTTCGCCCACTCGCAAAGGATGAGTAGCGAACCATCGATTCCCGGCGGCCATGTAGACATTGCTCGGGCTCTCAACAATCACGTTTTGGCGAACATACTGTTCGATATGCTGGAGAACATGCGCTTGGACCGCATTGGAAAATGAGATATGTTCGCAAAGTTCTCGGTGTACATTGTTCCAGGGGCGTCCCACATTTGATCGCAAAAATCTTCGCATGGGTCCAAGATGTTCATTGAGGCATCTTTCTAAACCTTTCCATCGACCCAACAACGGCTCTTTGGTTGGTAATTCGTCAAACGGAGTCGTTTGTATTAATTTTCGATATCCCTTTTTTCTCGATGGCAGCCGTGAACCATATCGTGGTCGTTCAACAATGACCTTGTCCATATCGGAACGCATTCAGTTCCATCTCCTCTTATCGTTTACCAATCCGATTCCATTGATTGGCAATATGGACATTGAAAATCTTAGGAGGTTCGTTCAATCTTTTTCATGGCGACGAATGCTCGGGTGCGAATCAGTCAGGTCAAAGTCTCGCCTCGTTCACATCGCTGAGTGATGTTACTCGCGCGAGTCGCCGATCAGAATATAGCTCGACCAGTACAAGGGTAGTTCGCCCGAAATAGTTGATAGTGGCTCGGCATCTTTTGGGATAGTCACCTCGCGGCCGCTACCTAGTTCCTCGGCCCACAAGCTAGCGACAGCGCGTTGCCAAGCCTCACTCCAAGCGACTGAGCTCCCATAGTCTCTCAAGGATTCGGCTAAAATCGCTGAACTTTCACCTCCGACAGACCAACGCGAGATAACCATTTGCTCAGTCCCCTGCGCTGCGAGAGAGAGAATCAGTTTTCTCCAAGCGTCGCCAGTCGAACTAATCGCATCGGGTCTAAACTCCGCACCCATGAGCCACAAATGCTTAGGTGCACCCCATGGTAATTGATTCCATCCAGCCAAAGTGCTTTCATTAAGGATGCTGTCAATTCCCAAAACGATATTGTTAGGATTGCTCCACGAAGTCTTCATAAACGAAACCACAACGGGCGAAACGATTTTTAGCAACCGCGATGGGATCGCTGTCTGAACGGCTGAAGTATCCACGACGGAAGTAGTGGCCATCCCGGCAATCCGACTGGCTACGTTTTTCTGTAAATCGGGCTTGGTCGCTAGGAATCCAGGTGTTTGGATTGCGGTCGCTCGATCCTGAGAAGGCTTTGATTGCATCAACAACTGAGCAGCCCCCAGAGTCGGCAAATAGGTGATCGGGTGGTTCGCAATTACGGGCGTCTTAGTGGCGGAGCTACCTTCCTGTAGCAACTCGAAAGGAAACAGCCAAAGATCGTCATCGGGAACAACAACCCATCGAGAGCACTCGAGCAGTTGATTCCATTTCAAGTCAGGAATTAGAACTTTTCGAAAATCGTCCAAGGCCGTTTCTAGCGGAGTTTGCGTCGCGGAAAGTCCATTGCGAACGGACAATAATACGTCTTGTAGTTTAGCTCTCCAATTCGAGTCCTGTCCCACCGTCCACGAGGACCAATTACCGTTGACTCTCATCAATGCGGTAATCGAATTCTCATTGGCTAGAAACAATAGGACAGCGTCGTCAGGCTTCAACGCTGCATCAAATGCCTTGCCATCCCATCGCGGAGGAAAACTCACGGGCACGTGTAAAGGGCTGATAGCATGTCCCCAGAGCAGTGACTCTTGGGCAACGCTTAGCTTCTTTGCCGACTCCCATTTCTTGTTATCTTCTTCGGACCAGCGACGTGTGTCTAATTTGTTGGGTAGAGTAAAATTGCTCGTCAAGCTTCTGATTTGCGCAGCGTTTTGAATAGTATTTCCAAGTTTCTTTTGAAATGCGAGAACTTCATTTCTTACAGAATCGCTAAACCGATTTGGTTGAGCGTGAGTTAGGAATCGGAACTCAAGCAATCTGCCGTTTAGCACACTTTCTTGGCGGAATCGCTCTGAGAACAACAAGTCTGCAACGGCTACCTTGGCGACATCATCCTGACCCGCTAGCGTCTTCTGAACCAATAGACTTAACGAGTCCGCCTTGGCTGCTGTCTGGTAAGCCAACTGTTCGAGCACATGGGTTCGCCACGTCCCCGCAGACGAAGACTCGAGATAGTTCCTCAAGAGAGGTATCCCTTTTTCATCTGGAACAATCCCTTGGCCGAGTAACCGAGTGAGCAATCGCAGTTGATATAACATGGGGCTGCCGACATCCAAGTTCGAATCACCCATAAAGGGGATCAGAGCTTCATCTAGCTTTTGAATGCCGGTCGCAACATCGCCATCGAAAAATGCGGTGCGTGCCGTTGCGTACTCAACGAGGGCATCGACTTTTGGCAGCAAGACCTGTTTTGATAACAGCATCGATCTTGCGACCGCAGCTTGCTTCTTCATCGCCACCGTTTCGCCTCGCATTGATAACTGGCGGACCAATTCCACTTGACTTCGAATTCCAATCAAGCGACGTCGCTCCACGCCGAACTTTGCCACCTGTTGTAGCGTTTTCATAACCGCTGGTAGTTCGACATCGGAGTGAACGATACATTTCGACCACAGTTCGATCGCCTCATCTAAATGCTCCATTTGCCCAGCGTGAGCGGCAATCAAACTGGCTTCCAGAGCGAACCCTTCCGCCATCTTTAAGTCGTTTTTCGATATGGCCAAATCACAAAGAGTTAACAATGCGATGGCCGAAAGATTGTGGTCTTGCCCAGTAGGCAATGAGATCAGGCTCTTGATTTCCGCGTAACTCGGTGGTCCATTTTCCAGAGGCAGCTTTGCGAGAGCCCGGCAAAGAGCGATCGAGGTTTTAATAGACTCATTGAGGGGCGTATCTTGAGGCACTGCAAAGGCCTGGGGCAGGGCAGGGGAGATGGGGTTTAAACCAGTCAATTCCCCTAACAAATAATTGCGCCGACGCAGAGCCAGGGCTTGGCACCTTAGAATCTCCGTCGCATCGATGGCCATTAGTCGACCAGTCGCCGCAGCATCAGCTGTTAACTCGAGAATCGCTTCGTTGCCTCCCAACGGGATCTGAGCTAATTCGGAAGGGTTCCAGAAATCAGCACCACGCCGCGTATCACCTCCCCAATCAATGTCGCGAGATCTGAGCTCGGATTTTCCGTTGGGTTTAGTAACGAGCATTGACGTCCATTTCGAACATTGGACGGAAACCGCCAAAGCCGCGTCGTATTGCTCCAAAGCTAATCCAATACGACCTTGCATCCAAAAACATTCTCCCATCATTACCAAGGGAGGAATGCTATCGATCCCTCTCTGATTCTTTGAGGCTCTCGACTTCTGCAGGGCGGCGTCGAGCCCGAGGATTGCTTGCTCGGTTTGACCATCTTCGATCAAGTCCAATGCGGCATAATATTCGGGCCTAATGAGATTCTCGCTGACTCGCTCCCCCCGCAATTTGAGCTTCGGTGGCTGTGCAGGGCAGGGCAGGGGGGGCCAAACCAGGAAAAGGCACATGGCACAGTAAAAAGTCCAGTGTTTTGCTATGACGAAACAATGCCGGGGTAGGGCAGGGGGGGTGCTGTGCATGGATCACTCATTCGTTCGAAAAGGAAATGCCAGCTATGATTATGACTCAAGAGAGGTCATCGAAACAGCGGATTCAACGTCATAACCTCTACACTTTATCTCAAGTGATCGAACGATACTTCCGATACTCTCCATCAGTGTTCGGCCTCGTGAAAGATCGCGGATGGCTGTTTTCTTGGGATATTTCAAGATTACCCATGAGTTAACACAGTTCAACGTCAGTGTTTTTCGAGCTGCGGAGTGATCAGGAAAATGTCAAAAAAGAATATCAGCCTCAAACTTTCTTTGGCAATCGCTAGTGTTGGAATGATGGCATTGAGCACTGGCTGCCAAGTTCACGTGGCGGGCCAAACACTCCCAAGTCCCTATTACTTGGAAGACGACGTGCAATACTTCCCTGCTGGTCCTGAGAATAAGCTTGCTAACGAAACCGCAGCTTTGAAAGCATCTCGCGAAGAATACAAAGCCCGACAAGCGGCTGCGGGACGATAGTTCGATTGGCGAAATCGAATCCATGTATTCGCAATCAATAGGCCCAGCGACTCGGGCCTATTCGCATTGGCAAATCGACAATCTCATCAAGAGTCGATCTCTTCCCAAATCCGAAACCCCCACGGTTCCAGGTTTACCTCTAGCCCTGGATTAAAGATCTGGCCTCTGTGCTGTTCCAGTCGTGTTTCGCTGAACCAATCCCGAAGCACTACATCGCTGGCACAGGTTCGATCGATCGAAACACGCAACCGCGCCGAAGCCGAGCGGTCCGAAAAATTCACGCTGACAATCAAATGCCGACCGTCCTCTCCTTTCCAACGAAAGCCTATGACTCTCGCGCAAGAGTCATCACCAGGCCAAGCCGGCTTGGCATCGAGGAGCATCCACCGACCTTTGCGAAAGAAATCTTCCTTCAGTAGATCGAGTAGCTTGCGATAAAACGTCTGGAGTTCAAGATTCGTTTCTTCAACGGGTCGCCGAATCAAATGAGGGGAGATTTTTACTCGTCTACCCTTGAGTTGTCCTTCGTGGAAGAACTTCATGCCCGGGCACAGATAAGTCACAATCGCGGCGGCGCGGTGCCTCTCATCCGACATGGTCTCGCGAGCGCGTTTCTCGTCATGGTTCTCGAGAAACCTTGCCAGTCGATTTTGATAATCGAGTCCGGCTAGCAGATGCAATCGAACCGGCTCTGCACCTTCGTGAAGCACTCGATCATATAGCCGCTTATCGTAGCAGTAATCAAATCCGAGTTGCTGGAGATCCCATTCGCGATCCCAATAGACCTCCGCCAAGAAGCAGAACTCGGGATGGCTTACTTTGATTCGTTCGATGTTTTCTTTCCAAAAGGGGAGGGCAGGGGAGCCCCATGTTCGTTGCGTAACATCCGGCAGTATCAACATGGCCATATCGCACCGAACCCCATCGCATAGCTTGGTGATTCGATCGAGCTCCTCCGACATCTTGTGGATGGTGGTCGGATGGGAGTAGTCAAGTTGAACGGTATCTGGCCAACCGTCAAAGTAAGGATCTTTGCCATGCGCGAAGATCTGGCCCGTGTAAGCTCGAAAGAAATTCATGGGCTCGCTTCTCATTCGCTCCTCGGAACCACGAACGAAACACTCCGGGTGCGACGCGATCCACGAGTGATCTAACGCCATGTGATTGGGAACGAAATCCAACATCAGACGCATGCCACGATCATGAAGCCGTCGTCTTAACCTTAACAACGCATCATCACCACCCAATAGAGTATGCGTCCGATAGTCTGCAATCGCAAAACAAGAGCCTTCGATGTCCTCCTCACGCAGATCGTTCAGCGAGGCTTGGTAGTCATGACGCCATCCGGAATGGGTACGAGACACAGTTTGAGCCGCAACGCCCGTCTGCCAAACACCTAACATCCAGATCCATTCAAAGCCGTATTCTTTCCAGGAATCCAAAAGCTGATCGGGGATATCGTCTAGAGTGGCGGGCTTGGCGAGTGTGCGAGACAGTTCCGTGAGCAGGGCACGGGTGTTGATTTGATAAAGCGTTGTCGCATGCATGGCAATTTAATGAGGCAGGGTGACTCGAAGAGAGGTAGGGATTCGCCTCTATTATAGTCACAAACAGATCGTCTACCTCTTAAACATCTGCATCGTATGCTCTTGAAAAGACTGCAACCATTGGGCGGCTGTGGCTGGTTGTGCAGCTTGATAGCCAAAATAACCCATGAGACCTTCGTCACTGTAGGCTAAACCGACCAGGACAGTTAACAACGCGTAGATAAATAGATTGGCTGGTAGGCTATTGCCCCAAAGCTTGAGCGCTGTTCCGAAACTATGTTTATATCGATAGCGTCCGCGGCGAAACTCAACCGACCAAATTTCATCCAACAATATGTGAGACATGAATCCGACAAACACCGCCACCGACTTAAAGAGCCTGAGACTAATATTGTCGCACGATGCAGCCAGAAAAGCGAAAATAGCGACCGATATCGCGGCAGGTAAACTATGCCACATGCCACGGTGAACGGTGTATCTGCGAAATAACTCTGCGATCACGAATCGCAACAAGAAATAGACAACGATGGTCGAGACCACCATTACCTCGTGACTCAGCCCCATGCGTCGAAAGCGTTCCACCATCAACATGGGGATGATGGCACAGGAGAACGCGACAGCCTCTCGGAGTGGAATCCCCGAATCGCTGTCCAAATCGGGAAGCATGCCGCTCACGCTGCAAAGAGCGGAACCGATGATGCAACTTTCGATTGGCATCCCGGATTGATAGCCCCCGAGACCATACAAAGCGCCGGCAATCGTGCTTACCGTCATGTGCGTTTTGAAATCAGCCATCGCGGATACCTTGTTCGCTAATCAGTCTGTGTTTCTCTTTCGTTCCATCGCGCAGCTAATTCAGTGGCACGATGGCGAGATACGTCATAGCAAAACCATCGGCTTCAACGAAAGATGAACCCTCGATCTTTACCCCAAGGTGCACCGGTTGCTATAGTCCCGCTGCTATCGAACTAAAACTTCTCGCTCACATGAATGCTAGCAATATGCAAACTTACGATATCCTCATGCTTATTATTTTGGCAGCGACCACGATTTTCGGCGGCATAAAGGGATTTGCTTGGCAAGTTGCCTCGCTCGCATCGATCGTGGCAAGCTATTTCATTGCTTACACGTTTCGGAACGACGTCGCCAAGATGATCAATGCAGATCCGCCCTGGAATTTGTTTCTTGCGATGCTGCTGCTGTACTTCGGCTCCAGCTTTGTGATTTGGATGGTGTTCCGATTGGTAAGCACCTCGATCGACAAAGTAAAGCTCCGAGAATTCGACCGTCACTTGGGTGCAGGCTTTGGTTTTATTAAGGGAGTTTTGCTTTGCCTGATAGTCACCATGTTTGCGATGTCTCTACTTGGTGCCAATCAGCAACAGCGAATCGCAAACTCGCGGAGCGGTTTTTACATCAGCAAGATTCTCGCTAACGCGGGTGGTATTTTGCCGGCAGAGATTAAACAAGTTGTTGGGCCGTACATCAACAGCTTTGAGCAACGATTGCAGCAAGGGCAGGCCGGGCAAATCCCTCCCGGTGAACTTATTTCGACTCCCGGGGCAGGGCAGGGGGGGCTCCTAGAAAATCTAGGGCGAATGGCTGATGAACGAGGGCTCGCTAATCCCTTTGGAGGAACGAATCAACCCAATCAATCGAATCAGCCCACGGGCGGTTTTCCTGGCTTCGGTCTGCCGACTGGAAACGGGGCAGGGGGGCAATCCCAGGGAAATTCATGGGAATTCGGAGGCGGCAACTTTGGAACTCCCAATCAAGGTTGGGGTCAAACACCATTCCAACCAGGCAACACTCCAACTCCACCAAACAATGGCAGTAACGGCAACGGGGCAGGGGGGGGCTGGCCGATTTTACCGCAGTAAACTCCTCGCTCCATTTCATTACAAGTCAAAACGCGTATGGCTACAAGCTGGCATACGCAACGAAGGTGCCGAGCCAATGCTCACCTTCGTAATGTCCACTGAAGACGTACTGCAATCCCGCTTGTAGATGATCGCGATACGAATTTTCGAGCATCTCTTTGCGAGGGTCATCTTCTGCGAGGTGGCTGGCAATGCCTCGCATGCACCACGCTCTTGAGAGATTAAGTCCAGCCAAGTGGACGAGCTTGCCATCGGTGACATCGCTGACTTCGACAGGAATTAGCAAACGGCACTTTGTTCCAGCCTTCAGATCAGGCAAAAAGCCGGTGAGCCACTTAGCGAACTCTGCTTGAGGCAAGATGCGCCTCATCAAATCGGCTTCGTTTAGGGATGGAGAAAAGAAATCTTCGCCCGAAGGCTCGTACGCTGTGTTGTAGTTTTGGTCGTTACCGTAGTAGTCCATCGCGCGTTTGGCGATTAGCATTTTCAGTTCCTCATCTTTTACGATCGTTGCGTAGTCATAGATTTGCCCGAGAGCGAAGGCTGCATCAGGATGGACACCGGTTCGGATCGGATAGCTGAGTCGAGGCAGATAGGCTTTGGTCAGTTCAACGATTTTCGCTTCGAGGGGTTGAACGGCGATTCGCCATTGCTTGCCTTGCGGGTCATCCCAATCATGAAGCTCTGCCACCAAGGTGAGGAGCCAAGCCCAACCGTACATGCGCTCGAACGATTTGTTTTCGGGTTGGTCAAAGTACTTTGCCTCGACGATGAGGTTGTCGGCGGTGAGAGAACGAGAGAGCATCGCGCGTGAGTCGGCAGCTTTGGCGTGTTGCGGATGGGACTTGAG
>JALOQS010000286.1 GCA_025459355.1 Pirellula sp. | reverse complement strand
AGGATCGATACCAAGCTACCGTGGACGATTGCCAAATGGGCCATGTCTCTCGACGGAGCCATCGCCACATCGTCGGGTGATTCCAAATGGATTACCAATTCTAAATCGCGTCGAGTGGTTCATGAATTTCGATCGACTCTCGACGCCATCGTGATCGGTATTGGAACCGCGTTGGCGGATGACCCGATGTTGACTTGTCGGCTGGATGAGACCGACTCCAACGCAAAGCCCGCACGTATCGCAACGCGAATCGTCATGGATCAAAACGCTAGACTGCCCTGCGATAGTCGATTAGTACAATCCGCTAGAGAGTTTCCCCTGTGGGTCGTCGTTGGCCAGGCAGCGAACCAAAGTTCGCTCAAACAACTGGAGAATGCCGGGGCAAAGATCTTGCAAGTTGGTTTGACTCGTGAAGCTGCCCCTCGTGAGGCTCTCAAGCTATCCCCCTTTTATGAACATTCACTCAGTGAGATGCTTCGAGAGTGTGGTCGACACAACTTTACGAACATCATGATCGAGGGAGGAGCCAAGCTGCTTGGTCAAGCGTTCGATATAGGATGCATTGATCAGATCGAGTGCTTTATCGCCCCCAAAGTGATCGGAAACGGAATGGCTCCCGTCGGTGGAATAGGAAAAGAATGGATGCGCGATGTCGACCGTTGGCGACTAGTGCAGTCTACAATCCGTGATGGTGACACGCATTTAACGCTGAGAAAGCCCATTGCCAAGGGCTGAGGCAGTGCCATTCTCCTCGCAAGCGCGTGGCTTCATTGATATTAGAATTGCATCGGAATTCGTGTTATCCCATGCTACAATTGTCACCGATCGTTTATCTCGCTATTTCCTCTAAGAGTTTCCCAAGTTCGCCGATGTATACCTCTCCCTTAATGCGGCTATTTGGCATTGTCTGGGCAATTGCCGTTTTGACAATTCTTGGTGTCACGAATGCTGCAGACCGAGTTGACGGCAGGCCCAATGTGATCCTTATCGTGGTCGATGATCTTGGTTGGATGGATCTGTCGTGCCAAGGTTCAGAGTTCTACAAAACGCCTCACATCGATCGCGTTGCCACCCAAGGGATTCGATTTCTTAATGGCTACGCTGCCAGTGCGGTATGTTCACCGACGCGTGCCGCGATTCAGACTGGTCGATATCCGCATCGATTGGGAGTAACCGATTGGATACGCTCTCGATTCCAACGCTCCACCGATGAACCAATAACATCTAACCCAACAGAGTATACCAGCGACCCTAAACAGCCACTGTCCTGTCCTCCGAATCCGTTTTTTCTTGAACCGAGTGAACGCACGATCGCAGACATGCTGAGCAGTTCCGGTTATCGATGTGGCTATGTCGGAAAGTGGCACTTGGGAGACGATGCATTCTATCCCGAAAAGAGAGGGTACCATGTCAACAAAGGGGGTTGTGATTACGGGCAACCACCGTCGTTCTTCGATCCTTTTAACAACCCGATGCACCCTAATCCGCACATTAAAGCTGGCATCTATAATTTGCCTGGCAGGAATCCTGGTGAATATTTGACCAAGCGTGAGGCTGACGAAGTGGTGTCGCTGATCCAAGAATGGAAAGATCGCCCATTCTTCATTCAATTGTCGCACTACGCGGTTCATACTCCAATTCAGGCCCTGCCCGAGGTCGAGGCTAAGTACTCCAAAGTAACTGGCAAAACCAAACAGAATGCCAAGTATGCCGCGATGGTGGAATCGGTGGACGAATCGATGCGAAGCATCTGCGAATGTTTGGAACAGCTGAACTTGGCAGACAACACGCTTGTGATTTTCACCAGTGATAACGGCGGTTTGGACAACCGAGGTGAGCCGACCGACAATGCACCTCTTCGAAGCGGCAAAGGGTACGCGTACGAAGGTGGGATTCGAGTTCCTCTGATTGTGCGTTGGCCGAACAAGATTCCGGCCGGTACGGTTAGCTCTGCTGCAGTTTCTTCCATAGACTTTTTCCCGACGATCCTCGAAGCGTGCGGTGAACAGGCTCCTGCAGATCGGCCGATTGACGGAATTTCTCTGGTTTCTCACTTAAAATCCGGTGGAGCCGAGAGCCTCAATCGAACCGATCTTGTGTGGCATTTTCCGCATTATCGTCACGACCCGGGCCCCTACAGCATTCTAAGGAGTGGCGATTGGAAGCTAATTAAGTACTGGCACGGGAAACAGGAGCTATTTCAATTAAACGACGATCCGACAGAATCTAACGATTTGGCGGCACTGCTTCCGGACCGAGTACGAGAAATGGACCAGCGTCTGGTCGAGAAACTAACGTCCGACGGAGCCAAGCTTCCTCGCCCGAATACGAACTACGTTCCTTAGATCGCAAACCAAAATAACATTGGCACATAGATGACCGAACAAGAATTCCTGCAGCACCATAATCTTCTCCGCAACCCGTTCTCGGACGAAGATGCACAAACCGATGCTGTGTTCCGAGAGCATTGCATCTCCGGTACATTCCACCCGTCGTGGAGTAAAGTGGCAGGCGATGCCAAGCAACCCGCCACGTCGATTGTCTTCGGCCCCAAAGGCTCGGGCAAGACGGCGATTCGGCTTCAATTAAAGCAGTACATTAAAGATCACAATCGCAATGAACCGCAGCATCGCGTTTATCTCGTGGAACTTGATGATTTCAATTCTTACCTCGGTCCATTGCAACGAGGTCTTTCGCGACGCATTCAATCCAACCCCGACAAGGTTTTGCAATCGGTCCATTTGTGGGATCACATGGACGCGATTCTTTGCGAGGCGATGACACCATTGGTTGATGGTTTGTTGGGAACCAATTCTCAGCTCAACTCAGACGCGGCTTCGATCGATCCGGCCAATCTCAGTCGATTGGATCGTGGACAACGTCGTGATTTACTGTTGCTCACTGCGATCTACGATTTATCTCCTACGGGGACACATGCGGATCGATTTTATGCCGTCAAAAAGAAGCTTGGTTTTCACAGTATTTCCACTTGGTGGCCTCTACTGTTGGGGATCGTGTTGACGTTGGTCACACTTGGCGTGGTGGGTTCTTTGTATTGGCAAGAGTCTCTATCGCTCAAGTGGTCCTTTATCATCGCCGCCATCGGTTTAGTCATCTCGTGGGGGGCGTACAGTTATCGTTGGTTGCGATACCATTTTCTCGCCTCGCGCATATGTCGCCATTTGCGAGTTATTCCGAGGGATAAAAGCCAATTGCGGAATCTGCTGCTGCATTTCTCTCGCAAAGAACTTGACGAGCAACCGTTACCTGTTTCCGATCGCAGTGATGACCGTTATGCAATCTTAGCAAAGCTTCAATTGTTGCTACGTTCAATCGGTTATCCGGGGATGATTGTCATCGTCGATCGAGTTGACGAGCCGGATCTCATTAACGGCTTGGCAGAACGAATGAAGCTACTGGTGTGGCCGCTTTTGGATAACAAGCTTCTCAAGCATGAAAACTTGGGAATCAAATTGCTGCTACCGAGCGAATTGCAGTACTACATCGATCGTGAGACACGAGAGTTTCATGAACGAGCGCGGCTCGACAAACAAAATGTTGTACCTGGGTTCGATTGGACAGGTGAGGCTCTTTACGACTTGCTCGGGGCACGGATGAAAGCGTGCGGAGTGACCGGGGCTGGTCCAAGTCCCAAGTCGCTGTTTGATCCGCAAGTCACCGATGCACGGTTGATAGCTGCGTTTCAGTCGTTGAAAACACCACGGAATTTGTTTCGATTTTTGTATCGATTGATTTCGGAGCATTGCAAACGATATCGGTCCGAGCATCCCGAGTTTAAGATCTCGAACGAATTGTTCGAAACGACGTTGGCTATTGTCCAGACCGAAGAAAAGCGAAGTTAGGATCGCGCGTAATTTTAATCGCGAAGCGATTGTTAGCGGTACGATCCGCTAGCCCTCCGGTAGGGCGTCAACCGGGCGATCGACTAATCACTTCTCAGGGAACGCACCGTACGGCTCGCGCCCTTACGCTATTATTGCTCGCGGCGCTTGTACCTCGCGGCGCACCATTCGATTACAATATCGGTGCGCGTACAAATCTCGCCATCGCATCACCTCTCCACCTTGCCCCTAGCACCCTCCCCCAATTGCGATTCACTCACTATGTTCAAAAATGCTCTCAACCACCGGTTTTATCTGCTTGCGGGTTTGCTAGTATCAATCCTATCAGTGCCGGTTCACGGCCAACAACAATCGACACCACCTCTCACAGCACGGCTCGCGGATGATGGCAACCATATCCTTGTCGAACGTGCATCCAGCACGACTCCGATCGTCACGCAAGTCGCTTTGCCAGACCATCGACCCTTTCTTCATCCCGTCGCAGCACCCGATGGCAAAGGTTTGGTGACTCAATACGCACCGGACCATCACAAACATCAAACCGGTATCTTCTACGGATTCACCAATCTAAACGGTCGCGATTACTTCCATCACCCCGAGGGCTCCTATTGGCAGCGAGTCTCTGTCAACGTTATCAAGCCAACTGCACTTCAGCCCAACGAAGCGGTTCAATGGCAAACCGTCTATAACCTGCTCGATGAAAAGGGAGAAACGATCCTTCAAGAGTCGCAGCTATGGACTCTTCGCGATCTCGGCGATCAATACGTGATGGATTTAGATTGGTATGGCGATGCCAAAGTTGATGTCAAGATCGGCAAATACGATTACGGTGGACTCTTCGTGCGAATGCCTTGGAAAGAGGGTAGCGATGCGAAGCTTGTCAACAGTGCTCGCGAAACCAACGGACGCGCCGAAGGTCGACGGGCCGCATGGACTAATCTTTCGATGAC
>JALOQS010000459.1 GCA_025459355.1 Pirellula sp. | reverse complement strand
TTTCCGCGACATCCGCAGCGAACGCTGGTCTCGGTAACAAAAATGCCGCCCCTGCCGCAGAAATCATGATCCCCACGTCGCGCCGAGAATACTTCTTAAGGTCTTCTTCAAAGTGGTCTTGATCGCACATCTTTTTCCCGCTGTTCTACAAGTATGAGCTAGAGATTCGACTTAGTCAGAGGGCCCCATTGTAGTGAAGTCGACTAGACCGGTGGTACTCGGCATCTCTCATTTTTTCCCTTTGGCACTGGATTTGCGATCATGCCGTTAAGAAACACGGGTTTGCCGGCTTGTTTTGTGCCACCCACACATCTGTCCCGCTACAGAGCAAGCGCGAGGACTTTTTCTTCCTTAGTCTTCGCAAACTGTTGCCAAGGAAAAAACAACTTGTGGATCGGCTAACAACGGCAATTGGTCCGATTTCGAGTGGATCGAGCCGCGCTCGGGTACCCCCACAAGTGACAGAGACATCAGAGTTGAACGTAAGTGCATACCCCGAGCAGTTTTGAATTCGTACTTGAATGGGCAGGCCATTGTTTATCTCAAGAACCGGGCGAGCTAACGAACCAGAACTTTGCTCCGATCGGGCACCCGGACGATCACTCACTTCCCCGCTTGTTAGATTCTTCCCGCAACCGAGCGTTGTAGCACAAACAGCGAGCAATCCTCCTGCTTAGGTCCGTTTACGTAACTTGAGAAATACAATGGTGAGCGTAACGAATCCAGCGCCAGCGATCAACCAAATCCACGTCCAAGATGCCTTCGTTGGTCCAAGCACCTTAGGTTCAAATCTGGTCTTCGTCCGATAATCGTAATACCAGTTGTCAATTGGCATTTGTAATGCAAAATCGTCCTTGGAAAACGTTTCATTGATCCCAATATCGTTCGCTCGACCGTTTTCCCAACGCGGTATGTGAAATCCACGGGGAGGACGAAACTGTTGATTTTGGCAAATCGATTGACTTCGCGCTCTAAAAGAGTTGTCGTCGGAACTGACCCATCTAGAGTCCTGTCAAGAATCTTTATGAGTCGAGGCAAATACCCATGCTGTGGTGACAGTTCGAAGTACAAATCATAGGCGCTACCAAAATCTGGTTTCCACCCGAACACATTCCGAATCTCGTACGTGTTCTCGCGAATCTTGACGGGCGGGTTTTGAATTGCAAGGTCCCATAAATCTGCAAGGTCACCTGCAACGGCCGTAACACCAAATCCGAGTTGAGACCGTGGAACCGGGGGTAGGGCTGCATAGTCTAATGGCTCGAGATCAATAGTGCCTCCTGGAGCAACAAGGTTCGCGGCTTCAAGAATTGGAGAGTTAATGTCAGTAAACGCCCTCAATTCGCCGTCGCACCACGATCGGGACCGATTGAGACATTTTCCATGCTTGTCATCATACATTGACTCCTTGAATCGAAACCATCCCGAGGGCAGATCGATGATCCCCTCTGCGTTTTTTGCCTCCCACAGTCCATCCAAACTCTTTTGGTTGGGTGAAACGCGTGTAAACCGGTTGCTGTATAACGTCGACTTGAATCGGAGCGTTTTGAGCTTTGATACACTCTCGAAGCAAACGATCAAATCAGGATCTAGATCGTTCTGCGTGTAAGATGAGCTAGTGAGAACAATAAGCAGAAAATAGCCGAGCATGTTTTCATCCTCCGATTTACTTGCACGTTGGGATTTTGCACTGTTGACTTGTGGTAGATCCTGTCTTCTTACATTTGGCTCCGGTCGGAAACGACGCATCTTTGACGCATGTACCGTCCAGCTTAAAGCCACAAATGGCGAGTCTTTGGGTGTCCATCGTACAGCCGCCGCCATTATTCTTTTGCTCGCAGATCGCGGCTCGCTCTGATCCGTCGCAAAAGAAACACGATCCCTCCACCAATCCTTTTGTTTGGCTCCATCGAGCCAGAATCGCATCTTTGTGACTCATTACACCAATGTGACTCATTACACCAAAAGTCATTGCCGAGGGAGATATCCACAGCAATAGGATTGTGTGAATCACCAAGATCATCGAAAGCGAATAGTACGCTCCCAACAACAAGTGGCACCAGGCTACAGACTGTAAGAATTACATTGAATCGAAGGTTCATAACAGAATCGTTGACGAAGTAACGAAACATGATCAAGCCAAACGCCATTGAGCCTATGGTTCGAAAAACCGGCCGTCAAGCTGTGAATCTGGCTTTTTCTTTGGAGAAATTTGTTGGAGTTTTTTCAGGAATTGTGCCGCATTCCTATCAATCGAATCCCACGATATTCCCGAGTTCACATTGGCAGTTGGTATCCTGACCAAGTTGAGGCTCTCACCCGTCTGACAAGATGGGGACTACTCCTTGGCTCTGGCGATTCGTTGGAGAAGTTACTCTGTCATGAAACGCAAGGTGGCAAAAAAACGTGGTTGGCACGAAGTGGGTGGCACGTTAACATGAACGGAGCTCAGCACGATCCAAGTTCGATGTCGTGCGCCGCATTGCCGGGTTGTTTGCTAGGACTCACGCATGCGTCAGGTGCCGGGCTAGCCCTTTGGGGATTAAACATTTGGTTCGCTCGTGAAGTTTGCCGAGGATGTTCTAATGCGTTCAGATGCAAAAAGCCACATTTGTGCTAACGGGGGGGACGATAAATCGTGTACCGGGATAACTCAGATAGTTCATTTTCATTTAGCGAGCTTTGGCAACTTTCTAAGTTCATCGATGTTAAGGGTGATAAGGGCAAAATTCGCCAATTTTTTACATTGCAACGTTATTCACATGTCTTTGCGACCACTATCGTAGTTGTTGTTTTTGGCGTTTCGGTAGTCGGTCTCATTCCTGCCAATCTCGGCATAAATCTCGCAATTCCGATTTTGTTAGTTACACCCTGGGTTTCGGGGGCCAGTTTGTCTGCCTTCTATAGGCTTCGTCTTTCAATCCGCCGCGATCTGGGATTAGACGCAGGTAATAAGGCTCAGTCTCAAGAAAAGAAATTGATAGCAGTTTTTTCTCTTAATTGTCTTTCGGCGTTTCTTCT
>JALOQS010000285.1 GCA_025459355.1 Pirellula sp. | reverse complement strand
TTCGCGAAGGCTCATCGTTTCACCGTCCCCTTCTTGAAAGATGCTAACTACAGATTGACCGATGCGATCGGAGCGACTCGCACACCGGAGGTATTTTTATTAGATGCCGCTGGCAACGTTCGCTACCAAGGCAGAATTGACGATCAGTACGGAATTAGCGAAGCGAGAGAATCACCGAATCGCGAAGACCTTCGCATCGCGATCGAGGAATCGATTTCGGGACAGAATGTTAGCGTTCCTAAAACCGCTGCCGCCGGCTGCTTGTTGGGTCGACGGCCTACAAACACCGAAGCCATGACCGTTACGTATTCCAATCAGGTTTCGAGGATTATGCAAAACCGCTGCGTCGAATGTCATCGAGATGGCCAAATCGGTCCCTTCTCGTTAACGAGTTATGAAGATGTCGCGGCATGGGCAGAGATGATTGACGAAGTCGTTCAAGACGGAAGAATGCCGCCATGGCATGCCGATCCTGGCGTTGGGACTTTCAAGAATGCTCGGAACCTGTCTAAGGAAGAGAAGGCAACCATTCAGGCTTGGGTCAAGGCGGGCGCTCCGCAAGGTGATCCCAAAGAATTGCCAGAGTCGCGAACATTTGTCGATGGTTGGCAGCTACCCCGCAAACCCGACATGGTGATTCCGATGCGTGATAAGCCCTATGATGTGGCCGCCGAAGGAGTCATTAAATATCAATACTTCGTTGCTGACCCAGGATTTACCGAGGACAAGTTTGTGTCAGCATGCGAGGTGTTACCAGGCAATCGAAAAGTCGTGCATCATGTGCTTATCTTTGCATTGCCACCTGGCAAGAAGATTTTGGGCGTCGACGATGATGGCTTTCTGTTCGCCTACGTTCCCGGTCTCGGCGCGCAGCAGTTGCCTCCAGGTATGGCTAAGCGAATACCGGCTGGCTCGAAACTGTTGTTTCAAGTGCATTACACCCCCATTGGTACACCACAGCAGGATCTTAGTTCCGTCGGTTTGTTATTCACGGACCCAGCGACCATTACACACGAAGTTTATACAGCGAGTGCGACGAATAAACGTTTCGTCATCCCGCCGCGCGAAGCGAACTATCCCGTCGAATCGACATCTCCACCAATGCCGGCAGACTGTCATTTAATGTACTTGGACGCTCACATGCATGTGCGAGGCCGCAGCTTTACTTATGAAGCAGTGTTCAAGGATGGAACACGAAAACCCCTATTGAGCTTACCCAACTACGACTTCAATTGGCAAACCAACTATGAGCTGTCCGAGCATTTATCACTTCCTGAAGGGACGGTCATTTATTGCAAGGCGACATTCGATAACTCCGAGAACAACGCAAGCAATCCGGATCCGAATTCCGAAGTTCGCTGGGGTGAACAGACATGGGAAGAGATGATGATTGGATACTTCACCGTCGCCGTTCCAGTAACTGCCAATCGTGGTGGACTCAACCCATTCGAACGCCAGAAGATTGTTTCAACGGTCGACAAAGTTGTATTTTCTAAGTTAGATCAAAACAACGATGGGAACTTGGTCGCCGCTGAGACAGGCGTAGCGTTATGGGTTTTCGGTAAATCGATGGCGATCGATGTGGATGGCGACGACCAGCTTAGCAAGGATGAGCTTCGCGGTTGGTTAACGAGCATGGATAATCCGCTTGAGTTGCTAGACAATCCATTGATTCGCCAAATCCCTGAGGTGGCCAAGTTGATCAAGCGAATGGAAGGCAAGGAGTAAAGCAAGCTCCTAGGAACAACTCGATGCAACTCATTCGGTTTCATATTTGGGGCAAGCAGCGAAAGATGCGGTGGGAAATTCGCACTCACGCTCGCTAGATCTCGATCAGGAATATTCGCAACGAGGAACTGCATCAACCCGAATTGTTCTTCCGGACATTGTTCTAGAGGCAGCTCCACTTTGCGACTTAAATCCTCTAAGTCGCTTCGTATTCTCACGATTGTGACGAACGATCTTTACTGACTTTCGTTATCGATTTCGATGGGACCTGAACGGTGTTTTCAGGTCTCACGAACACTTGTGCCATGGGGGCCATGCTGACCCTTGTGCCGGGGAACCCTGTCAAGCCCGAGGTAACCCTAGCGAATCTTAGTCGGATTTAATGATGAAATGAATCGAAACCTCTAGCGAGTTCCATCGGCGATCGAACTTGCTCGATCAAATAGCTCAACAAGCCGTTGAACGTCCGCGTCGCTCCAATCTTTCGGCTCGGTGAGCTTTATCCATGCATGGATGTAGTCTTTGGGTGCATAACTGTGGCCAAAGCCTGGGGGAGCGCTTCCTACCACCATGTCGACGGCTAACTGAAGCATGGTCACCACGGGAAACCATCGCAAATCATCAGAAAGATCTGCCCCACGCGGTTCATTCATCCAATCTGGTTTTCTCCAAGCCGAACTCGGATCGAAAAACGTGATTGGATCACTTGAATTCTGCAAAAACGCGATGCGAAACGAACCCCAAGGTTGCTCTGAATTCGCGACGCTTCCCTGTTGGTTCATGAACCGTATCACGCTGCCGTTTCGAACGGTTGGGAGCCAAGCCGGCGATCCTTGATCACGTTGCTGTGTTGCTTTCCTCCAGGTTCGATGCAAAAACGGGGGACCGCTCCACAATGCTCCGTCAAACGGGTCATCGACAATATCAAATAGCTGAAACGACAAATCGGAATTGAGCGAACCAAGACTCAAGCCATGCAAAAACAGCCGAGGTCGTGAATCTTTCGGCAGAGTTCGCCAATAGCCGTATATTTGATCGAACAAGACACTCGCCATCCTGGCACCTTGCTCCGCATCGGTCAGCAAAGCCAATGGGCTATTAAGATAGGAATATTGAACTGCGACCGTTGCGATATCTCCACGATGTAGATACTCAACCGGATTCTGTGATGCGGGGTCCACCCAGCCGGTTCCAGTTGGAGTGACCAAAAGCAGTATCGATCGCTCAAAGGCACCCGTACGAATCAACTCCTTTAACGCTAATGATGCTCGCTCTTCCGGTGTATCTGCCGAATTCAATCCGACATAGACGCGTATTGGTGCTGGGCAAGGTCTTAATGCACCCGTTGGTATGGGAATGTCATCATCAATCATGGCGTCAAGTTCTTGAAACGATCGATCAATGGTTCGCATCACCATTCGCAATAGGATTCCCTGCGATGTGGCCCAAACGACCCAAACGCAAGCAACAAATCCGATAACGCGAGCCGCGCGTGGCTTGAGAAACCGCTCCAGCTTTGTCGATGCTAATTGAAACAAATGCAGCAGCAGCCGAGACACAGCAAGCAGGATAACGAAGATCGCGATTGCAATGGTAAAGAGCTGCACCGGCTGCACGCTATCCAGCTGTTGCAGGTTCATCTTACTCCGAATGGCGTTTTGCCATGAAGCTGCATACCAAACAGAAACGGCCATCAGCACAACACTCGTAACAATCTTGCCACGGTTCAAAAGCTTCGATTGGCTTTTGGACGTGGTAGGCAATTGAAGATACCTCCAAGTCCACACGCATAGGATTCCCACGCAGTAGCCAAGAGACAACACCACTCCGGATAAAACGGCTTGAATCCATGTCGGCCGTGGAAGCAGCGACGGGGTAAGTGATGCGGCAAAAGACAAGACACCAAGAGTGAGTCCAAAGGGATGAAGGCTATTCGAACCACCTCGAATGTACTTTGCGAAGTAATCCTTTGCATTCATGGGTTCTTGGTTTCCGATTGAAATAGAGCGGCATTTCACAAACCCTGCAAAGCCATTTCACAACCTCTGCAAAACATAGCGAGCTGAGAGGAATCCGAAGTCAAAAGACTTCAAAACGATGATGTTCGTTAAGCTGTTGGTTCGAGCCGCGTGCTCCGCTTGCTAAGCACCATTTGACGGTATTTGATTCTGGCATTCGACATCCAAAAGAATTGGTAGATGTTAAAGCCTAGGAGCACCAACGCCGCGAATGCCCAATTAAAGCCAAATGGTTTCTTGTCCAGTGCATCCGTTGGAAGTTGCTGATTCAAATTGCCGGCGGCTCCGTTCTGCAACAAAGCACCACCGTTGGAGGATACCGGATTGATCTGATTGTTGGGAATGTTTCCCGTCGCGGCACTCGTTGGAAAATTGCTAAAGCTAGTCGGGGTGTACTGCGGCATGGGGTTGGATGCTATCGGCTGATACGCATTGTTCGTTGGGCTGGCGTACTGGGGCATTGTGTTGACGAAGGGGCGTTCCATTTGTCCGGAAGCAGCTCCTTGGCCACCAGGCTGAATACGATTATTCGGATTACCAGCGAATCGATCCATGCCTGGATTGGTTTGCATCGTGTCTGGTCGACCGAATAGGTTATTAGTGATTCGATTTTGCGGGACGGGCTGAAGATCGCTTTGGCTTGCACGCTGCGCGACGTCGAGAGAAGGGACTTCGTTATTCAGCGGACTGCGATATCCCGGTGGTGCAGCGGTTCCGTTGTTCATGTTGTTGTTGTTGTTGTTGTTGTTAAAGCCAGCAGCGTTTGAACCGCCAAAGCTGGGCTGATTGTTGATCAATGAACCCGGACCACTGGGTCGGTTAAAGCCAGCATCGGATCCGTTAGCGAAGCTTCCCAAATTACTCGGAATGTTCGGAAGGACGGGGGTTTGCGGTCCACGCTGTTGCCCCAAATCTGGGCCGCCAGATACCGGTGTTGGATCAATCGATTTCATAGGTAAGCCGAGATCATTGCCAGCCAGATTGCGGAGGTTGTCACCGGGAGTGTACTGATACTTGGCCAGAACGGAGGCGGGTGCTAATTCCTTTGGCAAAGCACCATTTCCGATTCTCACCGTAACTTGCTCTACAAAGTCCCTGGCTTCCGGATGGATGGGCACAATCATTTCTCGGCCGAATGGCGGGGTGATGAACTGTTGTAAATTGGCGACCGGTATTTGAATCAAGTAAGAGTAACGACTCGTTTTGTTGTCAAACTGCCAGCCCACCATGCTTTCCCATTGATTCGGACCGCTCAATGATTGCGGCGCGTATCGCATGAGCGCCAGGTTTTGGATGGACGGTTGAGCGCTGGCTTGCGATCGGGAATTGACGTTTGGAGGATCGATACGAGGGAGTTCTTTGGTGTCGAACCGAATCGCGATCTGTTCTACTCGTCCCACCAATCGGTCTTCAATAGGAACGGGAAGCTCGTTACCCGCCGGACCTTGGGCAAAGTCTTCGATAGCGTTGGGAGGGATTTGAATGATAAAGGTAAACTTTTGCGTTTGCTGATCGACTTCCCATCCGCTGGTAGGCTGCGATGCGGCAGTTCCCGGCATAATTGATCCGGGCATGATTGACCCAGGCACTGTTGACCCGGGCATGATTGCTCCAGGCATCGTGCCTGTTTGTCCCGACGAAAAATCTGCTTGGGGGAGCAGCGTCAACAATAAAATAGAGAGTAACCCTGTCATTACTTTTGCCCTGAGCGATTAATCATTCCATGGAATCGGAAGGCTGTTACATTGGCGGCGCATCCTGCGTGACTTGGAGATCATAGAGGAAATGGTTTGGTCGCGTAAATAGAAATAGGTGCAGGAACGGGGGCTAGTTCCGTAAAATAGCTAAGTTGCGAGTCGGCCAATGCTAGCACTATCGCTTTCAGCAAGAACGGACATGGGACGAATCATTTATGAAAGTAATCTCAGGTTCCCGATCGTGAACTGCTTTTCGGCCAGGTCGCTGTCGCTAGAATGGGCCACTACGCTGGAAAGAAAAGCGATGCTGTAAGGCACAGCGGCAGCGTGTTGGAGGTAGTTGGTTGATCAAACGGAGTGAGCGACATGGCTTTCGCATTAGGGTTAGATCGGACTTGGCCGCTGGGGATGGGGCTGCTCGTTATCCTCGGAGGAGCGGCGTGGATTCGATCGGAGGATCCATCGATCAAAGTTGGCCCTCGTGATTCAGAGGTCGTCGATCCGCCAGCGAATCCTTTGGAGAATCCGCCAGCAGGGGAGTTTCCACCACAACCGGGGTTTGTTCCATCGATCGAAGATTCGAAAAAAATCCCGGAGCATGTTGCCAACGATCCTGTCTTTCAAGAGTTATCTAAGGCGTTTTTGGGCTCGAACCAAGTCTCGCAGGCGGTTCGATTTTCGCCGAGTGGAACGAGTGATAGTGTTTGGCATGCCATAGAAAACACCCTTCGAACTGCGAGGCAGCTCGAGGCGGAGGAGGCGAGACTCAAGGCATTGGGAGAATTGGAAAAAGCCAAGAAGCATCGCGAGATCATTAACAATCTGCGTCTGCAGGGAGCCAAGCTACTGGCAAACGAGATGCAAATCACCATCTCTTAGGTATCTCTGCAGAAAACAGAGGGGCTCAAGACTGGCACAAATCGAGGTTTCTTGGTAGCGTTTTGCCCGCCGCATTTCCCGTGGGCCCGCAAACGAACATCTCGATCAGTAATTCGCTAGAAAGTCCCCTTTTTCTGCATCATGTCATCTTCATCTCAGCAAATTGAGCAAGAGCGATTACGTCGTCGAACCTTTGCGATTATTTCTCACCCGGATGCGGGGAAAACCACGCTAACGGAAAAGCTGCTTTTGTTCGGCGGATCGATCGAGATTGCCGGGGCTGTGCGTGGGCGCAAATCGCAGCGATCGGCCAAATCAGACTGGATGGAGCTAGAGAAGCAGCGTGGCATCTCGGTCAGTTCCACCGTGTTGACTTTCGAATATCTTGGCAAGCAAATCAATCTTCTCGACACGCCAGGTCACCATGACTTTAGCGAAGACACCTATCGCACATTGATGGCGGCTGATGCAGCAGTAATGGTGATTGATGCTGCCAAAGGGATTGAGACACAGACCGAGAAGCTATTCCGCGTCTGCGCTGCTAGAAAAATCCCGGTCATTACCTTTGTCAATAAGATAGACCGTCCAGGCACATCACCGTTGGAGATACTCTCTGAGATTGAGAAAGAGTTTTCCATACAAGCGGTGCCCGTGAATTGGCCTGTTGGGTGTTCCAAAGAGTTTTTAGGCATTGTTGATATAGCCAGCGACCAGCTCCATGTCTTTCTAGATAAAACGGGTGATCGGCGAGGCAGCACTCAGCAACTCAATTGGACCGAGCTTGCAAATGGCAAAATCGATATCGATTCCTTGCGAGCAGAATCCGAACAAGGTCGGGGCATCGATGTGTTCGACGAAAAAGTGATCGATATTGCAAAAGAAGAGTTGGAGCTCATTCAGTTGGCAGGCCATGAGTACAGTCCGAGCATGTTTCTGGCTGGCGAGCAGACCCCAGTATTCTTTGGGAGTGCGCTCACCAATTATGGCATGGAGCTATTTTTGAAAGGGTTTATTGAACGCTGCCCTCCGCCGGGAGTCGGCTCCGGCACGTTTGAACAAACCGAAACACCGAAGAATGAGTTTTCTGGGTTCATTTTCAAGATCCAGGCCAATTTGGATCCCATGCATCGCGATCGAGTTGCATTTGTGCGAATCGGAACTGGTCGATTTGAACGCGATATGGATGTGGTCGTAGAGAGAACGGGAAATCGCGTTCGGTTGCCTCGGGCATTAAAGATTTTCGGGCGAGAGCGGCAGACCATGGATGAGGCGTACCCCGGAGATATCATCGGCGTTGTTTGCCCGGGAGAGCTTCGATTGGGTGATACCCTTTTTCAGGGGGAGCCGATTCGATATCCAGGTGTCCCTCAATTTTCGCCGGAGGTATTTGCGAGTGTGACATGTCCCGATACTTCTCGTCGCAAGCAATTTGATCGTGGGATACAGCAGTTGGTAGAGGAGGGGGCCATTCAATTATTCTTTACGCGTGGCCGGCAAAAAGATGCGATTTTAGCAGCGGTCGGCGAGTTGCAATTTGACGTCGTTCAATTTCGTTTGGAGTCGGAGTATAACGCACCGTCG
>JALOQS010000054.1 GCA_025459355.1 Pirellula sp. | reverse complement strand
CAATCTCGCAGCACTCAACAATCGCTTTCGAAATCATACGCTCGCATTGTTTGAGAAGCATGGCATGACCAACATCATCTACTGGTCGGTGCTGGAGGGTGAAAAGACCACATGCGGGCAGCTTCTGAATGCGATGTCGCCTATCGGCAAAGCGGAAGCCAAAGTTGATGGCGAGCTAGCCGCATCACCAAATGCTCTCGTCTACTTTATCACGCATGCCTCCCAGGATGCTGCTAAAGAATCGTTCGGCAAGTTTGGTGCTGATCCAGCATGGCAAAAAGCCCGAACCGAATCCGAAGCAGCAGCAGGCGGATCGCTGACGGTTCAAGGTGGAGTGAAAAGCATATTCCTCAAGCCAGCCGATTTTTCTCCGCTTCAATAGCTTCGACTGAATCACCATAGCCAAGATTGACTGACCATCGTGAAAGCATTACAGCTAACTGAACCGAAGCTTTGGAACCAGATTGATATCTCCGAACCGCCCAGCCCCAAAGACGATGAGGCATTAGTACGCATTCATCGCGTCGGGGTTTGCGGGACGGACATCGCTGGTTACTTGGGCAAATTTCCATACTTCTCTTATCCTCGAATACCGGGCCATGAGCTCGGTGTTGAGATTCTCGAAGTGGGGAAGAATGTCCAGCACATCAAAGTAGGTGATCGGTGCAGTGTTGAGCCGTATATCAATTGCGGTGTCTGTTACGCATGTGTACGTGGCTATACCAATTGTTGTGAGTCCAACAAAACTCTCGGTGTGATGTGCGATGGTGGGCTAACCGAAATGATGATTCTTCCTGCGAGGAAGCTTCATCAAGCCAACGAGCTCACTTACGAGCAGTCCGCTTTGGTTGAGACACTCGCCATTGGCTGCCATGCGGTCAATCGGGCAAAAGTTACCTCGGCGGACAGCGTTCTGGTCATTGGCGCGGGGCCGATAGGTCTATCGGCATTGGAGTTTGTTAAGGTGGCTGGTGCCAAGGCGATTGTGGCGGATTTGAGTGAGAATCGGCTCGACTTCGTTAGGACCAAGATGGGAATCTCCAGCACGGTTCTCATGGACGGATCGGAAGCGGATATCGCGAAACTGGAGGCACTCACCGACGGACGTCGCGCAGATGTTGTCATTGATGCTACCGGTAACCACCATAGCATGAGTCGTGCCGTCGATTTTGCTGCGTTTGCAGGGCGTGTTGCGTTTGTCGGGATCACGCAGCAGAATCTTACGATACCTCATTCGGTCGCTCTGCATCGACGCGAGCTAACGATCTTGGCCAGCAGGAATGCGTTGCCAGAGGATTTCAGGCGGATCATAGGTCTCATAGGTGCGGGTACGATCAACACCGACAAGTGGATCACTCATCACGCCGGGTTCGCTGATGTGAGTTCTCAATTCCCATCGTGGACAGACCCGAGCACCGGTGTTCTTAAGGCGATCATCCACGTCAACTAGAGGCTTGCTGCATTTGTCGATATTGGATGTTAAGCGAACGTAGAATGGGCACTCTTGCCCGTTGAGATACTCGTTTAATCGTGCTCTAGTCGGCCAAGAGTGGCCAACCTACGCGTCGGCCAGGAGTGGCCAACTTACACGTCGGCCAAGAGTGGCTCGAGGTTTTACCGTGGCTCATCCGCGAACATCACAGCACTAAGAATCCGATAGCGATCAAAGCAGTCATCGCGAGCAGGATCAGATCGAATTGCTTTTGCGGGATTCGCTTAACGGTTGCAACACCGAACCAAAGTCCTAAAAGAATAAACGGACAAAGCACGGCATTGAGCATCAAGGTCTCAGGCTTGATTAAACCAAGCCCCCAACTGAATGGAACCTTGAGCAAGTTCATCAACAAGAAGAACCAAGCCCCCGTTCCCACCAATTCCATTTTGGGCAATCCGACTGCCAAAAAGTAGATGGCAAAAACGGGGCCCGCTCCGTTTGCGATCATAGTCATCGCACCACCCAGCATTCCCATCGACCATGCAAACCACAACGCATGAGGTATGTTCTCAGTCGCAAGCGGATATCGAATGCGAACTATCTGCATTGTAACAAGGCCTAAGATAATGACCCCGAGAACAGGTCGATAAGCATCACCGCTTAAGTACTGCATGGCGATGGCCCCTAGGATGATCCCGACTAGTGTCGGGCCCAGCATCTTGCGAATGTAAGTCCAATTCGCATGCTTGCCATAGACCACCATCGCAGCAGCATCACCAAAGATGAGCATTGGCAACACGATCCCTGTCGATTCTCTCGCATCAAAGATGGAGGCAAAGATCAGGACGTGGACCATGCTTACGCCTGTAAGTCCACTCTTCGTAACGCCAACACCCAGCGCTGCGATTAGCATGAGAACCCAATGCCAGATGGAATCAGTCATTGAAACCAACGGTGGCTAAGTTATCTAATCGATTCAGGAACGCGCGAAGCGAGCGGCCACGGTGACTTATCGCTCGCTTGACGTTGATTCCTAGCTCCGCAAACGTTCGATGGAACTCGGGGATTTCGAAAAGCGGGTCGTATCCGAAACCACCTTCACCACGAGGAGAATTCAAAATGCGGCCCCAGCATTCTCCGCTGACTTCAATATGAACCGTTCCGCTCGGATCGGCCAGTGCGATGGTGGAAATGTAGTACGCCTCTCGCGCGGGGTTCGGGATGTTCGCCATCCGCTCTAGGAGCAACTCATTGTTGGTCGTATCAGTCGCATTGGGGCCGGAGAATCGAGCAGAAAAAATCCCGGGTGCACCATCGAGCGATATAACGCACAGGCCGCTATCTTCACCGATTGACCAGAGGCCCGTATGCTTGGCTTGCGCGATAGCTTTCAGCTTGGCGTTTTCGAGAAAGGTTGATCCAGTTTCCTCGACCTCGATCTGGCTTGGTAGATCGCTGGGGGTTTTGAGGCGATAACCGCGAGGCTCTAAGGCTTGCTCCAGTTCGATGATTTTCTTTTTGTTGCCAGTGCCTAAAAACAAGACCCGGCTTTTTAGAAGATCGCTTAATTCGTAAACCATGCATGCATACCAATTGGTGAATCGACTCAGTAGCCGACTCACGAACGAATCATGGCTTATCAGAGTTTAGCTTTCTGATGGTAGGTGAGTCGGTGGAAACAGGTTTTTGAGTTGGCCCCGAGGCTTGGCCTTTCCGCGTCGAGACTGACTCTGGATCACTCTTGACGCCGCCGTTGGTGCCGGTGAGGCTCGCTGGCGTACCGATGTTCGGGGCATCACCCAAAGTTAAACCACTGGTGGCTCCAATGCTAGGGGAAGCTCCAGATGTGGTTGGAATTTTGGCTCCGACAGGATCTCCGATCGCGGTGGCTACACTATAGCCATTCTGCCCGAGTTTTGGAGCATCCTTCTTGGGGGCGTTTTGAGCGGAGGCATTGGCTCTGGCGGACGCGACACGGACCGCCTGTTGAAATTGCTCCTTGATCGGCTGGCTAACGTTGAGCTTGGCGATCAAGTTTTGCAGACCGGATGAGTTCACCGCAGCGGCCTGAGAGATTTGTTCTACGAAGGCGACCGACTCCACAAAATTGCTATCGGCACTTTTGTTCACCAGGGGACTAAGCGTTCGCACTACCAGGTCAGCACCGATATTGTCCACTTTGAGAAAGACATCCATCCACACGGTGATCCGTCGCATTCCATTCACCTCTTGAGCCGGTGTCTGGTGCAAAACGATGACGCTCCTGCCAGTCAGCTTCTTGGGCCACATTTGCCCGTCATAATCTCCCTCAACGAAATAGACATGCGTTGTGTCATTGCCATAGACGAGATCAAGTTTGCAGGTTGTGCCAGCTCCGTCGTTGCCCGAGTGCTGATATTGAGCGGTTCGATCGAGGCTCACTCGTGTTATCCCCATCGTCTCCCAAATGGAAACGAGCACCTCGGGGTTTCGAGCTAAGCAGGTCAGGACCTCGGGTTCACACTGTATCGATTGAGCAGGCATTCTTCGGAAGTAGCTACTACCCTCAATGACTGCACTAAGTCTCGTTGTAGCCTGCGGGGTAAGCTGCGAGAAAGGAATCCCCTTGAGCGCCTTATCTCTCGCTTCCCTGGTCGAATCGCCTACCGGCACGGCTTCGGTCACTCGCTCATACCGCAACTGCGACCACGCCGGAGATGTTACGCAGCAAAATGCTATCAACCCAAATAGCAAACGATTAGCAAAGCAAAGTGACTTGCAGATAGCTGGCATTGCGCTTGCGTAAGTTCGGGAATCTGGGGAACACGCCAGAACGCCCCCCGTTCAAGCAAGACCGTCCCCCGAAGTATCTTCGTCAACGGATGTATTCTCGCACCAATCGAAGTCGAAATTTTGCAACGAGCGATTCGTCACGGGAAGCATTTGCCGAACGCGACGAGCAATCTTGGGTCTCCCCATAGACGTATTCGAAACGTTGCTAGCAACCAAACTACCGAAGATTCCTTGCGCAACATCCTGAGCCATGCTTCCGAGTTGGCTGTGACTCGCAAGTCGCAGTCCCCGACCCATCCCTCATGGACCTCAATCTTTCCATTTTCGATGACGACTGTGGCCGTTCTCGGTTCCGCCCCCGTAAATCGAAAATGATAACGAGCCGATAGACCTCGCGAGCGTCCCGGCTGAAATCCATGCCTCATCAGTTTGAGAAAACTATCAATCGAAACGGGCCTTAGCACGGCACCAATTCGCTTGGTTTTCTTGTGAGGGAAACGTTTGTGGGCGTACTCTTCCGCATCGGAGTTGGGTTGAACATACAGTGTCTCTTCTTTCTGTTGAAGTGGCTTCACAACGGTGGAGAGAAAACCACTGCGATCGTTGAGAAAGGGTGACAAAACGTCTTCGCCGGCAGGGCATACGGCCAGACAGTAGGCTGCTTTATAGTTGGGTCCAAACGCAAGCGACTGCCACATGGATACGCTTTCGCTGTCGGTGACTTTGGTTCGATAAGTAGCAGCGTTTGGGCTATCGGCGATGTTTTCGACCCAGTCGGTAAAGCCACTCATAAATTCTCGATAGTTGTGCGCATAACACGAAGAAAAATTAAAGTCCCCGTTCGGAGAGATCGCGCCTACCGGGCAAGCCGCTACGCAAAGCTTGCAACCTAAACAGGGATTGTATTCAATCGGTTTCGAGTTCTCTTTGACCTCCGATTCGCATAGAACCACACCCAGCAGAATAAAGTTACCGAACTTGGGATGAATCACATTGCGGTGGATTCCCATTTGGCCGAGCCCCGCTGCGACGGCGAGCGGCTTGAGAGAAATGGTCCACATCTTGCCAGGGAACCGATCCATCTCCATAGGGAACGCCATGGGAGGATTCACAGCTCGAATTCCCTTTTCTCTAAGTTTGTCGACGATCCTCCTAGCAGTTTCATTAACCACATCCCCCGTCTCGTGAAATTCGTGATTGGCAATGTTACGCGCAGGGCTGCGAACAGAATCCGCGTTCATTCTGCACACAAAGGAAATGAGCATTTTGGTGGCGGGAAAGACTCGCAAGATATCATCACGATCCGAGGCAATCTCGCTGCGGTCAATACTTACGAAACCCACATCATCAGCCCCGGCCTCTATGCACCAACCCTTGAGCGTGGCCGAATCCAGAGGCATCGTTGATGGGGCTACAGACCTGTTTCGCACAGCTACAACGCTGGGGTGGCTATCGATCGATGTCATACGAAACTCCTTTTGTAGTGTTGCTTGCAAAATGCAAGTGCGTGTTACTTGCACTTTACAAGTGCGTGGAATAAAGTCAAGATGAAAGCGAAAAAGATTGGTGCTCTACTGTTGAGGGTGGCTGGAATGAAAAAGAAGCAGCACAAACGTTCGCCGTGCCCGGTCGCTTGTACGCTGGATTTGATCGGTGACAAATGGACCCTCCTCATTATTCGCGACATGTTTCTGGGGAGGTGTTACTACGGTGATTTCAGCAAATCACCCGAGAAGATCGCTACCAACATTCTGGCGGATCGGCTTGAAAAGCTAGTAATGAGTGGCCTAGCTGAGAAATGGCAGCCGAACGACGAACCGAATCGTGAGGCGTATCGACTCACATCAAAAGGGCGAACACTGAAACCCGTCTTGGAGTCGATTGCGACATGGGGGCTCAATCACATCGAGGGGACTGAGGCGAGACTTAAACCTAAGTGATCATTGCGTTAGCTACAGAGAGCGGATCGGTGCGATCAATCCAGCTCTTCGTAGTATACTCTCGCAGAGCATTAGCATCTCTGACTCGAAGAGAATCAACAATACAACTAGTTACTTGCCTTTGAAGACATCGTGGCAAGCTTTGCAGTTGGTGGCTTCCTTTAACTCAGCCGTGGCACCCTCCCGACCAGAAACAACCTTGGCGGCTGCCAAAAGTGCTTTGCCCGATGCGGTCTTCCATTGCAGTTCATCACCCTTTGGTGCATCGTTCTCTACCAAGTCGATCAGAAGATCCAAAAACGCTTTCTTCTCGTCGTCCGTTGCTTCACCGGTAACAACCTTTTTGCACAAACTACTATCACCTGCAAAGCCGGCCTTCATAACTTGCTTGATTGTCTTTTTCTCCATAAAGGTGCTCGCCAAGGTGAAGCACCCCAAACTCAAAAAGACAGCCAAACCCAAATAGAAACGACGCATACCAAATCCCTCATAACAGAGTAAAGAAATCACAGTGACGAGATTATAGGGGATCAATCGGTCACAAAACACTAGGGACGAATAAAGACAATCGCCCTTAAAATAAGAGAATGATTGCGCAATTTGTTGGCCGTTTACGACGCTTTTATCGTGCTCGATAGGGTGCGGTATGAGCCTTTTCTCGCGGCAATTTCTTGGCTTCTTTCCCTTGCGATTCCTCGATCAGCATGGCGAACGGGTCTCCATTGAAACAGACTTCATGAAAGAATGTGAACAGACTCGCATCCTTAGTCACAAACATCGGCGCCAACTTTCCGGCAGTTGTGGTGTAGCTAAACCCTCCCAGGATTTCACTCTGTCCGCCTGCTTTCGTCTCGAGCAAAGTTCCACCACGCTCGGTCTTGTATCCCAACACCCAAAGATGGCCACCATTATTGACGATGTGCGTCCCTTCATTCTCAACATTCAATTGGCGAGCCCAAACCTTTTGTTTGTCCAAAACAAGGTTATGCGTAACGAAGTCCTCAAAAAACAACTCGCCATTTTTCGCCTTTGACCCGAACGTCAAATCGCAATCCGACACACTTCGAAAAATGATCGTCCTGGGGGTGTTGATTTCAATCCCTCCATGAATGTACGCAAAGTGCTCAAACGTTACCGTTGAAGACTCTCCATCGAGAATGCGAAAATCGGGCTTGGCTTTCCTAAAATAATCAATCATTCCACCAATACCGACAACTCGTTTGACTTTCGGTCCAAGCGTTACGGTCGAGTGCATGGCGTAAAGCCCGGGCATAAAGATAGTCGATGCACCGGAGTTCATGGCTTTGCGAATGGCCTCGGCCGAGTCATTATTGCCAGTCGGATCTGCACCGAAATCATCGACATTAGCCCATGTATTCGGTGGATCTACTGCAACAGACGGTGGATCTTTTACTGGCAACCTAAGAGATGATTCTATTCCTGGAAAAGCACGTGTGAAGGAATGAGAACTGTACTCAGGGATAGCCGGTCCCAAGCTGCCAGGTTTATCCTTTCCGTCGACTCGTACTGCGGCCAGCCAATCGGGAGTTTCAACATCCCCGACTGCGCGTTTGTAACCAGTGGTTTTGATATCTCGAAGAAAGATACGACCACCGTTGTAGTTGATGATGGCGGGCCAATTCCTGGCCTCTGTATATCCGTTTAGCTGCGCATCTACCAAGCAGAAAACGCCGTAGCTTCTTACAACCGGAACACTATTGTCACTCAACAATCCTCGCACCGAGATCGCTTGACCCTCGTTATCAAACCCCAATTGTCTTTGATTGCGAAGCGTTATGTATTCGAATGTTTGTCCATTGACGGCGCGAGCTGTACTGATGCCTCGATCGAATCCAACGACTTCGCAGTTGCGGACCAATAACGGACCATTCATGTCGCGATGACCTAGATCCAATCCCACCAGCCCACTCTCTTTGTTTGCTAGGAATCGGCAATTTCTTACGGCACCTGAGTTATTCGAATAGAACTGGAGACCAATTGCCCCTGCGTTGTCATTACCAACGTCGAACGTAATGTTTTCGACATAGTTATGAAACCAATCGGCAGAACCAAAACCACCGCACCACATGATGCTGGCTGGTTTTTTAGGATCGTTGAAGGTCCCGTCTTTGAGGCGAATGATTGTCTTGTTAACGTTTTGGCCACACAAGAAATTTTTGCCCCAAGCGTCTCGACCTGCCGAGTTCTTCTTGGACCACTGAAGCGTACTGGATACCAAATAGGTCCCGTTGGGAAAGTACAACATCTTGTGCATTCCCATCGTGTCGGTTAACGCTCGCTGAATCGCATCGGTATCATCGTGAACGCCATCACCTTTGGCGTTATACGGTGGCCTAGTAACGTCGATGATCATCGGTGAGTCAGGATAGTTGACATCGGTCATGCCATCCAGTCTCGCACCGTACTGAACCTGAAATCCCCAGCAAGCTTCGCAGAGCACAAGGCTTAGAAGCAAACTTAGGCCTATCGATAAAGCAATTTTCATCCGAAAAGAATGACGTGGCAAAATGGTCCAAGAGTCGTCATGAAAGCGAATCAGAAGATCCTTGTCAGATTCCACTTCACAATCGTTAGTCATTTCCATTAATGCGGAGACCATGATTCAATCGCTCTATCTGAGGACGCTTTATCTCAGGAACTGCGGGCCACCGATTAGTATATGCGGTCTCGCTCCGATTCGGCGGAAAGAAACATCGCATTTTTTAGACACGTGAGCCAATCGTCATCGGGGTTATCCGAAATCGCACAAACGTTCCACATAGGCGGCTGACCCATCGCGAACCCAACCATCGAGCTGTCCTGGCTCTTTTAATTGCTGTCCTCGCATAATCTCAACTGCGATGTACTCACAGTCGATCGAAGTCAGCGTGCTCATGTCTCCCCAAAGCTTCTCGAATTGAGTTACCGGGAATACATCTTCTTGCCCCAAACCCCATCGCTTCTTCACATCCTTGATCGTAATGTAAGTCGGCAGCTTGTTTCCAAGATTCCTCACCGCCGTGTCGACCATTTCGCTCGAACTCAAATCCTCTCGGCTCAACTGAAACGTGGCCAGCAATTTATCAATGTCAATCCAAGTTGTCATCGAGGAATAGTAAGTTAATTTGAACTCATCACGATCGTTAGGCATCGCCATCCCCTCAACCAATCGCCTCTTGCCATCGACGAGTGCCAATCCGCCCCCTCGATCATCGATTCTTCGGCTGATCACCTCAAAGCTGAGGCACGCTCGCGAATCAATATGACGCGATAACACGAGTGGATCTAAACTCGCTCCGAGCGTATCAATGTTGTGCAACATCAGATATTTAAGAGTTGGTTGCGACTGCAACATTCGGTGCAACGATCCGTTGCGCATCATGTTGGGGATCTCATACCAATGTCCCACGGGATGCATACACTGAAAAGGAAGGTTGTCGGTGTAATCCCCCGCTTCGCCTGCAGTGTGAGCCCAACCCATGATGGCCGCTTGACCGCTTTCGCGAACCTTTTGCTGTTGCTCGTCGAGAACTTGATGAGGCATCTCTTGCCAAAAGAACTTAAGGTCTCGCACCGTCGGGATCATGCGGAGGCCGACCGACATTCCTCGCGATAAAAGAACCTCTCCTGGGTAACGATAATTGGAAACCTCGTTTAAATGATTTTCGGTCGGTCCGTGAGTGAGATAGCCAGTGGTAAAAACGTGCGGTATCTTGGCTCCGTATAAGCGACTGGTTTGCCGACTCTTCGCTAGATGGATTTCGATAAAGCTTCGATGCTTTCCCGAGAATTTGCAGAAAGGATGGAGGCCTTTGACAACGCCTGCACCTCCCGTCCACCGAGAGCCAACTCCGGCAGCGAGAGTTACCACCGCAACTTGATTTGCCGCGATGGCTTGACGCCCCGATTCCCCATCGGCCGTTTTATCATTCCATGCCGAACGATCCCTCAAGTCGATGACGTCATCGCGACCGACATCTTCAATCACCGATTGGCGAGGTAGACGATTTTCGGCTAACCCGATGCGACCATTGAGCAGATCGGTTCGAATCTGTTCGTGTTGCTCCCGATCAAAGCCGTTCTCCTTTAACAGATTCTTTAATTGATCGGCGTGGCTATTGGTGTCGGCGGGTTGAGGAAGAATTCGATCCAGCAGCCAACGCGCTCTCGTTTCGCCGCTTCGGCAAGATCGATTGAGCCACATCAATTCCCGTTGCGATTGTGGGCTTAGTTCTCGCAAATCCTTACGAATCAGTTTTGGTGCTAAGATCGCGTAGTAGCCATCGGGCATGACAGCTTGCGTGCCGGTCAACATCTCAGCCCATGAGCCCCAATCGTTTATGGTAAAGTCATAAACGACGGGATCCATTGCAAAGGGCAATCTCATCTGCATGGCTCGTTTCGTAGCCACGAGAGCATCCAACAGCCAAACTTTGGCTTGCGGTTGAATGCTGGGATCAAAGAAGAATCCCATTCCTCCCCCCGACATACCTCCCAGCATTAAGAAACCCCAAAACTGAGAGCCCCATCGAGCGCGACATTGCTCGATCATGGAATCGGTAAAGCGGTTCGTGCACCATGGGATGATGGTTTGGAGCGGGCCAGTAAAATTCTCTGTGGTTAACTCCGCGACCTGTTTAATGTTCCCTTGCTTTAGAGAATCGACAATCGCTTCAAAGATCTCGATGGCTCGCAACCTTGCCTTCCACTCTTTGTTGGCTCGAACGAGATACTTTTCCGTTACCATTTCGAGGATCGGTCCGACGTTTTGAGCCATGCCGCCGTAGATGAGTACGAGGCTTTCCTGCAAGGCTTCACGCGCGTTGAGAGGGATGTGTTTCTCATCGAGAATCGTGTGATGAGGCAAAAGTCGACCGCGACTAATTCCGAATTCAGGGTCACTTTCCGAAGCCAAAACTCCTTCAATACGCTTAATCCCTTGCCAGATCCCACCAGAGTCTTGCCAACCTCCCCCCGAACCTCCAAGCCATTCGCCCAATATGGCACGCGCGGTAATCAATCGTTGGTCGGCCACAGCCAATCCTCCTTCGAGCGATGGTACTTGGCCTGTGGCTCGCATCAGTACGGAAATCAGGCAGCCCAGCAGATTGGTGGAGACTGCTAGCCGCGACCCTTTCGGAATGTCATTTACTTTGCTTACTAACTCTAAACCGCAGCCTTCTCGGCCGATGATGGTGGCCAACAGTTCGCTCATTTTTCGGTGGCAGCCCTCCATGGCGGGAGGAATCACTCCGGAAGCGATCAACGCACCCTTTAGAAGTCCTAGGTAATCTTTTGCAAAGTCGAACACTTCATCGATTTCCGTGATTTCCGCTTCGGCACCGAGATCGGTACTCACCAATCGCAATACGGGGCGATCGATCACTCGCAAATAAGCTTCCACGGGTGGTTTCGGCTCGGCATCTCGACCGTAAACACCTAGATTCACCGAAGCATTTAAGACGCGTGCTCCTTCGGGGTAATCCATTCCCAGAAAAAAGATATCTGACCAACCCGAATGCGAAAAGTCCATGCGGACGCTCGTCTTCTCGCACAAGATCGGATAGGTTTCTGCCTCGAGATTCCATTGAAGCAACGACTTGTTTAATCGCAAGGGATGTTCGGTGGGATGGCCAATTCGAAACATCCATTGATTGCCTCGGACTGTTTTGACGCTTCGTCTAACTTGGTCGGCTAAAGTCTGGATTCCTAACTGATGGTAAGCGCGAGCAATCGCACTAGAAATGGCGACTGTTGGTCCGTCATTCTTTTGAACAGTCAGTAATTGATCGATTGCCTCGGGGAAGCGTCGTTCGAGGATATGTTGATAAGCTTCGTAAGGTAGCAAACCTGCTCGTTCTTCGGAGAAGGTGAGTGGCAAGTAATAGCGATAGATGGCAGCCAGAAAGAAATGAGCGCGCACGCGATGGTAGAGATTATCCGTTTTGCGGCGAAAGACATCCAGCTCGCTCGCAGCTTTGAGTAATTCGTTCGAATCGAGCCCTTCGCAGAGGGATTCGAGAGTTCTGTGACGCGTGGAATCTTCAAGGGAAACGATCGTTTCCATCCATGGATTGGACTGCGTGCTCGCTGACTGTTCCGTTTTCATGTTCATAACTCCTAACGCACGGCCAATAGTTCGATCATGTCACTTAACACTTGATCCCGATCGACACCCGACAGAGACAGTGCGAGCTGTGTGTTGAGCAGACCGTACTTGATTCCGATGTTGTAACGCTGACCCTCCACTTCGCAGCCAAGGTACCGTTCACGACTTGCCAACTCCTGTAACGCTTCAGCCAGTGGCACGGGACGATTCGATTTGGAGACTAGCTCGTCGAGAATCTGCAAAACCATGGGGGTAAGCACGTGTATGCCAAAAAAGCAGAGATAGATTCCGCTTCGAAAACCGGCGATAGTGAGCTCTTGTTCAGCCAGAGTTGGGGTTGGCTTTTCGATGACTTTCTTAACCGAGTACAGTCGATCGGTTTGAGGGAGTCGCTGACCACCGATGGCTCCGAAGTAGGGGAGCATTTTCTCTTTGGTAGGGTAGACAGCGGAAACCGAGCATTCTTCTTGTTCGGCCACTTCGATCAATTGCTGAGCGCATCGCTTACCAGAATTGCTGAGATACAAGTGATCGCCGACGAGGTGCAAAAATGGACTATCTTCGATAAAGTCCTTTGCACATAGCAACGCTTGACCGTAGCCAGTGGGGGTTTCCTGAATTACAAAGGACAGTCGATCGATGTAGGGGCCAGCCGCTCTTCGATAGGCGTCTTCGTTGCCTGGGCTGATGACAATCCCGATCGATTCGATTCCCGCCGAGTCGATTTCTTCGATGATCATTTCGAGAGCTGTTTTTTCCGCTCCGTCGCGATCGACTAATCGCTGTAATGGCAACGCTCCTTGCCCTGGACCAGCTGCGGTGATTAACGCTTTGCGAATATGCATAGTGATGTTGTTGTTGAAGTAAACGTGAGCAAGCCATTCCTTAATGAGCCGCAGGGCGTTCGCCCCCGGTTTTCGATCCAACGACGATTCAATTCTTGGACGCAGATTTGGTTTTTGACTCTTCCATTTCGATCATTCTCCCGAGCATATCTTCGAGCGACGTGCGAATCGACCAGTCAGGGTAATGCGATTTGAATTTGTTCAGATTGGAAATGTAGCAAATGTGATCGCCGGTTCGGTTGGTTTCGGCCAGAGTGTAGTTCACTCGATGGGGGCTGATTCTCGCGATCAAATCGATGCACTCAAGCACCGACGCGCTATTTTCGCGGCCACCACCGAGGTTGTAGACTTCTCCGGGGCGAGGATTTTTGCGAAACGCTTCGAAGGCAGCGATGACGTCAGCGTTTTCAATTTGATCGCGAACTTGCTTCCCTTTGTAGCCAAATATAGTGTAGGGTTTTTTATGAACAGCGACATGGACCAAATAGGAAAGAAAGCCATGTAGCTCGACACCTGAATGGGACGCGCCGGTTAGACAACCACCACGAAAGATCCCAACTTTCATTCCAAAGTAGCGGCCGTATTCTTGAGCCACGACGTCGGCTGCCGTTTTGGATGCACCGAAAAGGGAGTGGAGGGTTTGATCGATGCGGCACGATTCATCGATCCCGTTGTAGTCTTCAGGCCGGGCATAATCCCAACGACGATCAAGTTCGACAAGAGGGAGCTCGTTAGGCGCATCGCCGTAAACCTTGTTGGTGCTCATATGACAAAAAACGGCATCAGGTGCGTGTTGCCGAGTCGCTTCGAGCATATTAATGGTGCCCATCGCATTGACATCGAAATCGAGCAGTGGGATATCTTTGGCTTTGTCGTGCGATGGCTGGGCGGCGCAGTGAATCACCAGATCGGGCGTGCTTTGGCGCATGCAATCGAAGACTTGCTCGCGATTTCTGATGTCGACGCTGAAATGTTCGAACCGCTTGGTCTCTTTCTTGAGAAGGACCAAGTTCCATTCTGTACTCCCCATTGGCCCGAAGAACTCTTGCCGCATGTTGTTGTCGATCCCAACAACATCCGCACCTTGGCTGTCGTAATACCGAACCGCAGCCGAACCGATGAGACCGCTAGAACCTGTGACTAAGACCTTCATTTTCGTAGTGTTTTCATTTCCATGTTCATGAGCCGGGAAAATCAGACCTGCCAAACTAAGCGATCGTCATCTAATCGGGTCGCAGCAATGGCCGATCGAGGCTTTTCTCGACGATTGGGGTAACTTTGTTAGCCTACTAACGAGGACGGTCAAATCGAGACGTCTAGTGATTTATAACCGGACATTCTCGAACAGTCGTATCGATTATGCGGAAAGTAGCGGCGGGACCTTTCGTGGTCGATGTCATCTTTTTCATCCTCCCTAGATTTTCGGATCGACTGCTTGTCGAAATCGCTGGGAATCAGAATCCAGTAGCTCGGTGAAGCATGTTGTGGCAATGAATTCGAGACGTTCGACTCGCGTGCCCGTACTGCGACATGCGTCGTAGTCGTCCCTTGGCCTTGTGTCAGGGGAACGATGACTGAGCGGCCACCTAAGCCCACCCCTAACGCTCATTTCTTCCATCTGGCCTTTGGCCAGTTGGAAGAGGTGGGGAGGAGCTAGACTTTGGTAGCATGCCAGCAACGCATCCAATCTGTGGCCAGAATTGGCTACATCCGGTAGCCGAAGTCGCCAAGACTTTGGACAGCACTTCAGCAACGCATCCAATCTGTGGCCAGAATTGGCTACATCTGGTAGCCGAAGTCGCCAAGACTTTGGACCACACGCCAGCGATCCTATCCAATCTGTGGCCAGAATTGGCTACATCCGGTAGCCGAAGTCGCCAGACTTTGGACAGCACTTCAGCAACGCATCCAATCTGTGGTCAGAATTGGCTACATCTGGTAGCCGAAGTCGCCAGACTTTGGACAGCACGACAGCAATCCTATCCAATCTGTGGCCAGAATTGGCTACCAACCCGACGCAACCGAATCGGGCTTGAAGGCAATTGTTGCAGCGCCCATCAAACATAAGTCACCGTTCTCTTGCAAAATTCGCGGCCCCTTGATTTTACAACTTATTTGTCGCTCCCCGAACAAACGATCCGCGAAAGCACTCATCGCGTGGACATCGACGTTAGTAACGCCGCGGTTGAGACATGACCAAGCGTGCTCGCACAATTCCTGCCGCTGGCTCTAAAGCGATCATTCGGAGAGCGACAGGCCTACTTCAAGTGGCAGTTGGCTGCTCTCCTTATCTTTTTGCAAATAGATTTGCGGTGAATCGAAGGGACAGTACAGGTATGACACACTTTTTTCTAACATCTCTTCAATGATTGCCGCCACTGGTTCTCTACGGCCAAACTCCAATGGAAATTTGCCTGCCTTCGCATTGTAGTAGATCGAGTTTTTCTCATCAAAAGAGAAGTGCGATAGACGTTCATCGAAGAGACGTCCCTGGTCATCCATCAGTCTCCATGTATAGACAAGCCTCGGAACACGAAACTTCTCTCGATTGCTCATTTCGATTTCAAATTCCGATGTCTTGGATTCCACAGATAAGTGGATAAAGTGCTTGCCTGGTCCGATGTTCCAACCGACCGTTTGAAGGCCCTTAAGGATTCGCTCGCCATGGCGATATGCGAGTTGCTCATCCGCCGCGTCGATCACCAATTGCACTGGCACCTTGCGAAAGTCGACAATGCTTTCTGGTTTTTCCAAGATCCCAATCTCATGCTCTGTGCGTTTTCCCGAAATCGATGCGAGCTTATACTCTTGACTGTCTCTAGATCGAAACCAGTACCGTCCGGCGAAATCTTGCCGCATGCGACCGTCGAATCGCATCACGGGCGATTGAAGCCTTAGATCAAAAATCTCGGACTTGCCTCCTTGTACATAAAGGTGGTTAGCCGTCGGCCAAGATACCTGCACAGTGTTGCGATCGACTTGACTCACTTTTGCGGTACCCTCGACAAGGTTCCAGATCACCACGATAGGCTGGTCCACGCCATTTGAAGTCCCTTGCGCTGGTCGATAGTCAAAAAGCACAGCGACATGAACTCCATCCGGACTCGGACTGACGTCGAGCGGGTAGTGAAATGGCGAATGATACAAACGACGTATACAGCTTCCGCTGGCAGTGTCGATGATGTCGACCGCATGCTCTCTCCCAATGAAAAGAACTTTGCGATTGAGCGATAAATGAATCGGTTTACTGTATTTTCCGTGCACCGAGTATCGTGCCTTTGCTGGCCTAGCTTTTACGTTCCAACATGTGACGGTCCCGTCCTCCAAAACTAGTAGATCACCATTGGAATCGAATCCGAGCCAAGAGATGAGCGAGGTTGGATTCCGCATCGTATCGAATGAATAGAGTCGTTCCATCTTTTCCAAGGACCAGATATGCACAACACCGAGATCGACAGGGTCGGCAAACGCGGCGACGTCCGCTTGTTCTGACATAGCCAGGGTGAGATAGGGTTCTTCGGAGAATTTCCGCTGATTGCTCAAAACGAAGGGCTTGGCCGAATTCGGATCCTCTGCTGAATTAAAGTCGATTAGTGTCGCGAGAACCTTTCCCCTTAATTCATCTTTTTGATTGAGGATGAGTCCCTTGTCCAGCGACCATCCGGATGCCCAACTTGGCAAAGTTCGCGTTTTTGTTGGCGTTGGCGCAACCCAACTCGACAAAGGGGGCGGTTCGTTAGTAGGATTCGGGACCAAATTTACAGAACTCGATCTATCCCCTTGGGCCACTTCCTTCAAGGGTGCTTCACCGCGTGGATCCGACCTCCTTAAACCAATTTGGGCCTCGCGGGTTGAGATCAAAGTTGCCCGTTGAACAGTTCTTATTGAAGGTCGGGCCGGATTTTCATTGTAGACCAATAGTGGTCCGTTCTTGGAAAATCGAAGCACGTGAGACAAGTCTTTCTCTTGGTAAGAAAAGCATCGGTCCATATCGAAGA
>JALOQS010000284.1 GCA_025459355.1 Pirellula sp. | reverse complement strand
TGGATTAGTCTCATGGAGCCGATTGTAACCAATCGGGCCATTCCGCCCCAGTTCGTTTCGATTGTTGACCAAGGAAATCTCTCTTATGTATTGGAAAATCAGAGCGACCTTAGCCCTCGTTATTGGTGGCGTTGGCACGTTAGGGTTACAAGCTCAAGAAAATGTTGGTGGTGCCGTGCAAAAGCCTGCTCCGATCATTGTTGGAAATACCCCCAAAGCTAACGCTCCTACGGGCGACATTAGCTACTTCATAGGCTTCGACTTTGGCAGTCGACTATCCGGTCAAAAGTTTACCGAGAAAGAACTCGATATCAAAGAATTGACCGCAGGCATCGTCGATGCGTTGGCCAAGAAGGATATCCGCCTGACCGACGACCAAGTCAAAGCGTGTGTGACATCCCTCGATGCGATGATGCAAAAGAAGGCCGCCGAAATGCAGCAAGAGTTCCTGGAACTTGCTAAGGCAAACCTAACAAAAGCGAATCAGTACCTAGAAGAGAACAAAAAGAAGGACGGCGTTCAGACAACCAAGACCGGCTTGCAATACAAAGTGATCAAGGCTGGTACTGGCAAACAGCCAACCGTTTCTGACGACGTCATCATTCACTACGAAGGCAAGACGATCGACGGCAAAGTGTTTGATTCATCGATTGAACGAAACGAACCCGCTCGATTCCCGGTGCAACAAGTTGTTCCAGGATTCTCCGAAGCATTGCAAAGAATGAAGGTTGGCGACAAGTGGCAAGTCACCATTCCACCAGCTCTAGGATACCGCGAACGAGGCTCGCCACCAGCAATCGGTCCTAACGAAACATTGATTTTCGAAATCGAATTGCTCGAAGTCGTGAACTAGGGACCGTTGCAGGTTATCTTTAAAAAATGCTAAAACCATACGTGGTTTTAGACGCGACCACCCAGGGCCCAGCATAGATTTGTTGGGCCTTTTTTGTAGGCATAACCCTTGAAGTGACATATGGATAAACAACACTATTCGTCAATGCTCAAGCCTTACAAGCAACAACATTTGGTTCAGTTTTGGGATGAACTAAGCGACGAAGATCGATCTGCTCTTCGAGCCCAAATCGACTCGATCGACTTTCAACGCTTGAGCGAACTCGCAAGCAAAAAGAGCCAACAGATCGATATCGTGGAGCTTGCAAAACGAGCTGTGCCGCCCAAGGCTATTCGCCTTAACTGCGGTGAAGAGCAAACCAAGGCAGCGCGAGCATCAGGTGAAAAAGCGATCCGCGATGGCCGCGTTGGTATGGTGCTCGTGGCGGGCGGACAAGGGACCAGACTGGGATTCGATCTCCCCAAAGGAATGTTTCCGATCGGCCCTCTTTCTCAACGCACTCTTTTCCAAATGCATGTTGACTCGCTTCGAGGGGCAATGAAAAAGTTCCAGTGCGAGATACCTCTCTTTATCATGACTAGTCCCGCCACCGACCAGGATACGCGAGACTACTTTGCTCAAAACAATAACCTCGGCCTACCGGCTCACTTGATCTATATCTTCCAGCAAGGAGTCATGCCCGCTGTCGATGCGATGAGCGGCAAGGTGCTTTTAGAAAGCAAGTCGCAAATCGCCGTGAGCCCTGACGGACATGGTGGCATTGTTGAGGCCATGAAGAAAAACGGGATCTTAACCGCATGTCAAGCCAAGGGAATCGAGCACTTGTTCTATGCGCAAGTTGACAACCCACTCGTCACCGCTTGCGATCCACTCTTGATTGGGCATCATTTGATTAGCGAGTCACAAATGACGACGCAGGTGGTCAAAAAGAGATTTGCGAAGGAGAAAGTGGGAAACGTGGTCGCTATCGATGGCAAGACGCAGATCATCGAGTATAGCGATCTGCCTGATGAAGCCGCCGAGCGTCGTAATTCGGATGGCAGTTTAGCACTTTGGGCCGGCAATATTGCTGTTCACGTGATAAGCTGTGCGTTCCTGCAAAACTGTAGCGAAGATTCCAATTCGCTTCCCTTCCATATTGCTCATAAAACGGTCCCTTACGTCAACGAAAGTGGCGATCGAGTCAAACCGACGCAACCTAATGCGTTCAAATTCGAAAAGTTCGTTTTCGATCTACTCCCAAAAGCATCCGTTGCGCTAGTCGTCGAGGGAGACGCTGCGGAGGTTTTCGCTCCCGTAAAGAATTCTGACGGGGCTGCAACAGACACTCCGGCGTTTTGTCGCACTTCGTTGAGCCAGCGGTTTAAGCGATGGCTCGCCGCTGCTAACGTAGAAACCGACGAATCGACCATTGTTGAGATTCATCCCTTGTGGGCGTTCGACGTAGAAGATGTGAAGTCAAAATTCTCATCTCCTCTCAAGATCAATGTCGACACATACTTTGCGTAGCGGAAAACACCCCGGTTGGTTTCGGTTAAGATGGAACGACGTAAAACGCTATAGAGATGGAAAACGGACGCTGTTGCTCGTCGATGAGCACGCTCCTCCCTTCGTTGCCTTTATAACCCCACAGTACCGAATTTATGTTGCATGCAGTGATAATGGCGGGTGGATCAGGAACCAGATTCTGGCCTGCAAGCCGACAAGAAAAGCCGAAGCAGTTGCTCAAAATGGGTGGCCAACGAACCATGCTTCAAACCACCTTCGATCGTTTGAATGGGCTGGTCTCAAGTGAACATGTTCTCGTTCTTACCAATCAGCAGTTAGCCGACGCGGTGGTTCATCAACTGCCAGACTTGCCATTAGAGCATGTCGTGGGCGAACCGTTTAAACGAGACACCGCTCCCTGTATTGGAGTCGCTGCGTCGCTCGTCAAAGCAGCTGATCCCGACGGTATCATGATCGTTATGCCATCGGATCACGTGATTGAGCCGAGATCGGAATTCCACCGCGCCGTCAAAGCTGCTGTGCAATTGATCGAATCGGATCCCAAACGAATCGTCACCTTTGGTATTCGCCCGAGCTATCCCGCAGAGTCATTCGGCTACATACAACGCTCTGAACCGATCACATGCCAGCCAGGCATCGCTGCCTTTGGTGTTGATCGCTTTCGCGAAAAACCCGATCGCAAGACCGCAGAAGAGTATCTCGAAGCCGGAACATTTTACTGGAACAGCGGTATCTTTCTCTGGAAAGCCTCCACCATTCTGGACGCACTCCGCGAATTCGAACCCGATATGTTTTCCCACATCGAAAAAATCGCCAGCGGTATTGGAACCCGTGACTTCCCCGCCGTGTTTCGAGAGAACTTTGAAAAGATCAAAGGCAAATCCATCGACTTTGCGGTCATGGAACGATACTCGAATGTTGCGGTAATCGAGACTCCTTTCTCATGGGATGATGTCGGCAGCTGGCAAGCGATGGCACGTCTCATCAAGCCGGACGAATTTGGCAACGCTGTCGACGGCCCCTATCTGGGAATTGACTCCGAGCAGATGATCATTCGCAGCGAATCCGATCACCTCGTCGTCACGATTGGTATGAAGGAAACGATCGTTGTCCACACACAAGACGCAACCTTGGTCGCTCCCAAAACGGAAGAAGAACGAGTGCGAGAAGTAGTAAAGCAACTCGCAGAACTCGGTCATCAACAGTATTTGTAGCCGATACGGCCTTTCCTTGGTCGTGACAGCATCGCCTCATTTTTGACAGCATCGCCTTACTAGTGACAGCATCGCCTTGCTTCAGCGAGCGGATTCGCGTCTCTCGCTGAAAAGTTTTCCGCTCGCGGTTAACCTATTGTGCCCATTCTCTCCTTCCCACTCCTTCCTCATCGACCCACTGGAGCCCCGCCATGAAACAGATTGTACTATCGTTGGTGCTGATCGCATGTTTGTCACCGCTGTGTCTCGCAGATCGCCCGAACATTATTTTTGTCTTCTCTGATGATCACGCTCGCCATGCGATATCTGCCTATGGTTCGAAAGTCAACCAAACTCCGCATCTCGATCGATTGGCACGAGAAGGAGCTCGCTTCGAGAACGCTTTTGTTACCAACAGCATTTGCACGCCCAGCCGAGCGACTCTTTTAACTGGGCAGTACTCACATAAAAACGGAGTCCCGGTCTTCAATCGCTTCGACGGCTCGCGAGACCATATGGCCAACCGACTACAATCGGCGGGCTACCACACGGGAATGATTGGCAAGTGGCATTTGGGCTCCGACCCGACCGGCTTCGATCGCTGGATCGTATTGCCCGGGCAAGGAGCTTATTGGGATCCAGTCTTTTTAGTCGACGGCCACAAGATGACCATCAAGGGGCACTGCACCGAGATCACAACCGATTTGGGTATCGAGTTTATTAAGACTCGGCCTGCTGATAAGCCCTTTTTTCTGATGCTCCATCACAAAGCTCCTCATCGAGCCTGGGAACCCGACCTGCGCAACAAAGAGAAATTCAAAGATGCCGTGATTCCTGAACCAGAAACCTTGTGGGACAGCTACGAAACACGACCAGCTGCTCTGCCGTCCAATCAACAGACAATCGCTCGCGATCTTTCACGTAGGGACCTTAAGCTAACTCCCCCCGAAGGCTTAAAGGGGCCCGATCTCAACAAATGGTATAGTGAAGTACCGATGGAGCTGGAGGTGGAGGGCAAAGTATTGCGAGACGAAGATTTGGTGCGATGGAAGTATCAGCGATACATGCAGGACTACCTCGCATGCGTCCAAGGGGTCGATGATAGCATAGGCCGCGTGATGGCCTATCTCGATGAGTCCGGTCTATCAGAGAATACCATCGTGATCTACACATCCGACAATGGTAATGTATGACAAGCGATTCATGTACGAACCGGGACTCCGATTACCGCTTATCATGAAAGGACCAGGAATCAAACCGGGAATCACGCCACGTGAAATGGTCCTCAACATTGATTTTGCCCCTACCATTCTTCAATTGGCGGGTGTGGATGTACCAAGCAGCATGCAAGGTGAAAGTGTTCACGAAATTCTCAATGGAAAATCTCCCGCCAACTGGCGCAAATCGATCTACTATCGCTACTATCACGATCCAGGCCATCATAATACTCGGGCGCATCTAGGTGTTCGAACCGAGACGCACAAACTGATTTTCTACTGGAAGGAAAATCAGTACGAGTTGTTTGATTTGACCAATGATCCGAATGAGCAAGTGAATTTGTTGTTCCAAGATGGAGCATCCCAGAGCAACGCGGGCCAGAGCAAAAATGTAGGTGCTCTGTTTGAACAGCTAAAGCTCGAACTGGAACGCTTGCAAGCACGTTACCAAGACGATGGCGCTTTTGCGGATCCCGCTTCGTGGCCTAAAGATGGCGTCGACGGTCCGTTCCCCGAGCACAAACCATTGGGGCCAAAAACTGTAGCGGAAGCAATAGGTTTATCAACTCCGGCCGGAGAATGATAGTTGACGGTACGTTGAGAATAGCACTAACGATTGCTGCACGCTCCGTGTGCAGCAATACCCTGATTCGTTCATGCCTGGGTCTCTAAAGCCAGCCATCGACTTATTCGTCGGTGACGCATCCTTCGCTGGCGGACTTAACGTTCTTGATGTACTTGTAAAGCGTGCCTCTGGTTGCCTTTAGCGGTGGTGCTTTCCATGCCGCTTTTCGAGCCGCGAGTGTTGCGTCATCGACGGCGACATCCAAGCGATTGTTGTCTGCATCGATGGTTACGATATCA
>JALOQS010000283.1 GCA_025459355.1 Pirellula sp. | reverse complement strand
GTCCAAAAGCGACACGAAAACGAGCACGAACCATTCGAAGAGGTCATGGATCACCTCAAGAAGGAAGCCAAAGTCAAAGATGACACGGATCTGACCGCCGAGCATCTCAAGGACTTGGTCGGCCGCTTCAAGAAGCTGATCAAGGAGCGAACCGGCAAGGCGTTCCCAACCGATCCAATGAAGCAACTCGAGGGAGCGGTCTTCGCAGTGTTCGGATCTTGGATGAACGAGCGAGCCATTCTTTACCGTCAAAAGTACCGCATTCCAGACGAATGGGGCACCGCGGTTAACGTTCAAAGCATGGTGTTCGGTAACATGGGTGACGATTGCGCCACCGGTGTTGCGTTCACTCGTGACCCTGCCAACGGCGATAACGTTTTCTACGGCGAGTACCTCGTTAACGCACAAGGTGAAGACGTCGTGGCTGGTGTCCGCACCCCATTGAAGATTTCCGAAATGGCCAAGGACAAGATCATCGGTCCAGCCTACAAGGAATTGATCGAAGTTCGCAAGACTCTCGAAAAGAACTTCGGCGATGTTCAAGACTTTGAGTCGGCAAGCGAACCGCTTTGGCCTACGTGAAGATTGCTCACGACATGGTCAAGGAAAAGTTGATGACCCCTGAGCACGCGATCAAGTCGGGTGACCCAGAAGCTCTCAACCAATTGCTACAGCCAATCTTCGATACCAAGGCTTACGAAAAGGCCAAGACCGAAGGCCGCATGATGGCAGTTGGTTTGCCAGCTGGTCCTGGTGCTGCTTCCGGCGTGATGGTTTTCTCGGCTAACAAAGCGGAAGAACTCGCTGCCAAGGGACAAAACGTTGTTCTCGCTCGTATCGAGACCAGCCCAGAAGATCTTCGGGGCATGATCGCTTCCGACGGTATTCTTACCGCTCGGGGTGGTGTTTCGAGCCACGCAGCTCTCGTTGCTCGTCAAATGGGCAAGGTTTGCGTTGCTGGTGCAGGCGATATCGAAATCGATTATCACAAGGGCACCCTCAAGTGTAAAGGTGTTACCCTCAAGGAAGGTGACGCGATCAGCATCAACGGAACCACTGGTGAAGTGTTCCATGGCAAGATCGACACTGCTGACAGCGAACTCAAGCAAGTTCTCATCGGCAAGACCCTCAAGCCAGCACAAAGCAAGGTCTTCCAGTACTACGACTTCATCATGAAGTTGGCTGACAAGTACCGAACACTCGGGTTGCGAACCAACGCGGACCAACCTGACCAAGTGGAAAATGCGATCGCTTTCGGTGCCGCTGGTATTGGTCTCTGCCGAACCGAGCACATGTTCTTTGAAGGTGACCGAATCATTGCTGTTCGTCAAATGATTTTGGCCAAGTCCGAAGAAGATCGTAAGAAGGCATTGGCAACATTGCTACCTTACCAGCAAAAAGACTTCGAAGGCATCTTCAAGGCTCTTGATGGTCTGCCAGCTTGCATTCGCTTGCTCGATCCACCATTGCACGAGTTCTTGCCACAGCATGACAACAAGAAGGGCCAAGCCGAAGTTGCGAAGCAGCTCGGCATCACAGCAGCTGAAGTCGATCGGCTCGTTGCAGAGCTCCACGAGTTCAACCCAATGCTGGGCTTCCGTGGTTGCCGACTCGGTATCCTGCGTCCAGAAATCACCGAGATGCAAGCGCGAGCGATTTTCCAAGCAGCCGCATCGGTTCTCAAGTCCGGTACCAAGGTGAAGCCAGAAGTCATGGTTCCACTCGTCGGCTTCAAGAAGGAACTCGATCTGCAAGTTGAGATCGTGCACCGCGTCGCAGCGGAAGTCATGAAGGAAACCGGCAAGAAGTTTGCTTACACCGTCGGAACGATGATCGAAGTGCCACGTGGTGCTTTGACAGCCGATGAAATCGCTGAGACCGCTGAGTTCTTCTCGTTCGGTACCAACGACTTGACTCAAACTTGCTTGGGCATGAGCCGAGACGACTCCGGTTCGTTCTTGCCAGCATACCAAGGTCTCGAGATAATCAAGGCGAACCCATTCGCATCGATCGATCAGACCGGCGTTGGTCAGTTGATGAAGATCGGCGTTGAGAAAGGCCGAGCGACCAAGCCAGATTTGAAGATGGGCATCTGCGGCGAGCACGGCGGGGATCCAACCTCGGTCGAATTCTGCCACAAGATCGGTTTGGATTATGTCAGCTGCAGTCCATTCCGAGTTCCAATCGCTCGATTGGCAGCAGCTCAAGCAGCTTTGAGAAATCCACCAGCGGCTCCAACGGCCAAGGTCACCAAGGATTCCAAGGCTAAGCCTGCAACCCGTGCCAAGACCAAGGTAAAGTAATCGCAAAGGCTTGATTTAAGTCGTTGTAAATACAAAAAGAGCCAGGCCAATCGCCTGGCTCTTTTCATTTGTAGAGTAGAACAATTGTCCTCAATTGTTTCAGCGTGCCAGCAATCATCCCACAAATCAGAAAATCCCCGAGCGAGACAAACGCCCCCCGCCGTAACTGCGCAAAGCCTTGTTACGGCCTACCCATAGTAGAACAATTGTCCTCCAATTAACCCTGTAAAGCCAGCAAAAGTGTGATGCGTATAATAGGAAAAACGCTTCACTTTTTGACTACAGGAGGTATCGGAATGGCTAGCAAATTGATCGAGCAACTCGCTTCGAAGGCTCCCGCTGCAGCGATGTTTCGCTGCATCTTCGAGCGTGTTCTTTCTGAAGAAGCGCTCAACAAGATCTTCCAAGATCATGCAAAGATACAAGTAGAATGCGAGATTCTGTTCTCTCATTTAGTCGATATGGTTGGGTCGGTCGTCACCCAAGGTGCCAAGAGCTTAAATGCGGCTCACAGAGCCGCTGGTCATGAGTACTCTAGGCAAGGCCTGTACCTAAAACTCAAAGGTGTGGAAACAGACGTTTCCTCGGCACTTCTTCGGGTTAGCACAGAGAAGCTCACCGAGATTCGTAAAGCGACCAAGATGACGCATCTGGATGTCATAAAGGGCTTTCACACCTATGTCATTGACGGGAAGACCTACAATGCAACCGAGTATCGACTTGTAGAGTCACGCACGGATGCTCGTGCGCCACTTCCAGGCCGAGCAATCGCCATGCTCGATATGCGTAACGAGATGTTCGTCGACATCCAATGCGACGTAAATGCTCTGCGATGCGAGCGAAAAGTTGCAGAACCGCTGCTGGAAAGGCATATTCAACCGGGAGCACTATATATCGCCGATCGAAATTTCAGTGATGGAAACATCCTAGAGATCTTCTTTCGGAAAAAGGCCTACTTCATCGTTCGTCAGCATGGAGCATGCCCAAGTTGGCGTGAAATCCCAGGGAAAACACGAAGGAAAATTGGAACAGACGAAACGGGAGGAGAGGTCTATGAACAAGAAATCGAGGTCCGTCTTGCAGACAAAACATGGGTAACAGTCCGCAGAATTACCGTCGAACTGAGCAAACCTACCCGTAACAACGAGACCGTGATCCATCTATTAACAAATCTTCCCAAACGAATCAAAGCACTAGCAATCGGAGCAGCGTATCGAAAGCGGTGGACGATTGAAACTTGTTTTGGTTATCTAAGTCGTGCCTTTAATGCAGAGATCAAATCGCTCTGCTATCCGAAAGCAGCGGGCTTTTGTTTTTCTTTATCTCTGCTTCTGTTCAACATGATGAGCCTAATTCGATCGATGTTGCTGGCTCACGGTAAGTACAGTGAACGTTATGAGATCACCGACGTTTCATACTACTACATCGCGGACGAGATAAGCCGCAGCCAGTTCGCCGTGTCGGAGTTGATTCAACGTTCCTCTTGGAAAGAGTTTGCAAAAATGACCGTTAGGGAATTTGCAATGACGTTGAAGCGTTATGCAAGTCAGGCGGATTTAGCCCGCTATAGGAAAAACCCGCGTGGTCCGAAAAAGCCCCGCCTCAAACGCCTCAAACGGAAGTTCAATGGTTCCAGACAAGTCGAAACTTCAAAGCTACTAGCGAGTAGAAAATGATGGCTTTACAGGGTTAATTGTCCTCAATTGTTTCGAACGCCAGGTAACTTCTCCAATCCATACTCAAACGTCGGCCGGAGCCATTTCCCTAGCTATATCCGACTTTAGAGACCAAACCGGCGTGCTAGAACAATTGGGGACAATTGTTCTACTTTGGTGGAAATTGTTGGCTTGGACGTTTAGTAGACGGCGGGGTATAATGTGGTATCCCTCCAACGCCTCCCTCCCCACTACATAGAACCCAACTAGTGTGTTCGTTTCATTGATCCACCAACAGACGCGGGTTTCCGCGATTCTCCTAACTTTCCTGTCATTGACACTTTTCGGGGGTTCTACCGCCGCGCAGGAAACTTTGGATGAACGATTGCAACGCGAATTCAGTGAGGTGGTTCGTCCTCTTTTAAAAACACATTGTGGCGACTGTCACATGGGAGGAGCCAACGAAGCGGGGGTCAATCTTGAAGATTACGTCAGCATCGATCGAATTCGAGAACATGAAAGCTCTTGGGAGCAGGTACGAGGCGTTATCCGTGCCGACGCCATGCCCCCACCGGAGAACTCGCAGCTGGGAACGGAAGATCGCGCTCGATTAGTTGATTGGATTGATTCCGCTTTGCATGAGATCGATTGCAATTGCGAGATTCCAACGCCGGCTGTGACACTGAGGCGGCTTAATCGCGTGGAATATGACAACACGATTCGCGATCTATTAGGCGTTGACTTTAGCCCCTCTGAAGATATCGGCTTTCTTTCCGACGATGTTGGAAACGGCTTCGACAATCAAGGAGAGGTGCTAACTTTACCTCCCATCATGCTCGAAAAGTACATGCAAGCGGCCGCGCTGATTGCCAATCGCGTCATCGAGACAGATCGCAAAAAAATGCGCAACCAAGTCTTCGACGGAATTGCGACTCCCTATGGAGAAACCCAAACCGTAGAACCATTTCTCGCAGCGGGTACTTACGACGTCACTGTGCGCATGCGATTCGGCGACCGGCAGCCGGACAAAGCATATGTCATCATTCGTTGCAATGGAGAAACCATTCGGGAATTGGATGTCAAAACGGACACAGATTCTTTCGACTTTCAGATTGATGCCATCTACGGACATAACAAGTTATCCATAGAGTATTTCAACGATGAAAATCCTGACAAGAAAGCGGACTCCAATCGCCGACTATTCGTAGATTCCGTTCGCTTCAAGGGGCCTCGTAACGGCCAAGCCGCGTTCACTTATATCCACGAAAGACTAGTGACGGCATATCCCGAACAAGTCGATGCACCCAACACCAATCCGATTGGCCAAACGGAAGCGACTCGCCGGGTTTTTGCATCGTTTCTACCCAAGGCCTATCGTCGGCCTGTTTCGACTGAAGAAATCGATGCGGTAGTCAACGTTTGCGATCGGGCAGAAAAGGCGGGCTACTCGTACCTAGAATCGCTTCGATTTGGTCTGCAAGCGACATTGGTCTCACCTCAGTTTCTCTATCGTTCAGAGAATATGGATGATCATGCACTCGCAGTAAGATTGTCTTATTTTCTCTGGTCGACGATGCCGGATGACGAGCTACGCGGTTTGGCAGACCAAGGTAGGTTACGCAACCAGGATGTTCTAAAACAGCAAATTGCGAGGATGCTTGATAGTCCACGATCGATAGCGTTGGTCGACGGATTTTTCGGGCAGTGGCTCGGTTTGCGAAACTTGAACAAAATCGATATCGATCAAAACAAATTTATGGGCTGGAACGACCGCCTGCGTGCCTCGTTGATTAAAGAGACCCAGATGTTCTGCGCCGAGTTGCTCGAAAAGGGGACGATTGATGATCTCCTGACAGCCAATTTCACTTTTGTGAATCCCCGCTTAGCCGAATTTTACGGTATGCAGTATGAGGGGCGAGACCCTGCAGAAATGTATTCCCAAAACCGAAAAGCCAATGATGGAAAACGGAGAACCCGACGGTACGAGAAAGAAGATGATTGGATTCGCGTTTCGCTGCCAGAGAACCGCAAGGGCATTCTCACCCATGCCGCAGTTCTTGCGCTAACCTCAAATCCTACCCGTTCCTCGCCAGTAAAACGTGGCAAATGGGTGCTTGAAAATCTATTAGGCGATCCACCTCCATCCGCCCCACCAAATGTGCCATCTCTCGAAGAGGGAAAAGCTGACGAAAAAGCAACTCTTCGCGAGAGCCTTGAAATCCATCGAAGCAATCCGAGTTGTGCGGGTTGTCACAAAATCATGGATCCGATCGGTTTAGGTTTGGAGAATTTCGATGCGATAGGACGATGGAGAGACAATGAAGATGGGATTGCGATCGATGCCAAAGGCGAATTAGTTGACGGCAGCGTTTTTCAAACTCCCACCGAGCTAGTTGCCATACTTAGCACAAAGACGGATCAAGTGCTTGAAAATCTCGCTAGTCGCATGTTTACTTATGCCACAGGGCGAGGGATTCAGCGACCGGATCGTTGCGTCCTAGAGCGTGTGATCGCTTATACTAATGAAAACAAGCGAACCTTTCGATCGCTGGTCGAAGGAATTTGTTTAAGTGACGCTTTCCTCCAAAAGCCAAACATCTCCCCTCTGGTTTCCATCCCCCTTTCCCCGCCAAACGAGCTGCCTAGCCATGAATAGATTTAGCCTGGACTCCTCTTCGAGAACGCTCCGTATCGATCGGCGAACCATGCTCCGAGCTATGGGAGTATCCCTCGCATTGCCATCGTTGCAAATGATGACCAGAACACCTCTCGTGGCGTCGGAGGCAGTCACTGCGCCGGTCAGGTTAGCGTGGGTCTTTTTTCCGAATGGGACCAACTATGATCGTTGGCTGCCCACGGGTAGTGGAACAGATTGGGAGTTTTCCCCAAGCTTGGCACCATTGGCTGCGAACCGAAATGATTTCAATGTACTCAAAGGCTTGGCCCAGGTTAACGCGCAATCGCTGGGGGATGGTCCGGGTGACCATGCTCGCAGCGCTGCCGCGTTCTTGACCGGAGCCCATCCCTATAAAACGGCTGGCTCGAAGATTCGAGTTGGACAGAGCGCGGACCAAATTGCTGCAGAAAAGGTTGGGCGGATAACCAGATTGCCATCTCTGGAGCTAGGGACCGAAGAAGGCCGAGATGCAGGCTCCTGCGATTCTGGATATGCCTGTGCATATTCCAATAATATTTCGTGGCGGTCAGCGACCCTTCCTATGGGAAAAGAGATTAACCCTCAAAAGGCATTTCATCGACTTTTTGGGGGATCGGAAGAGAAGGTCGACGAGAAAGAACAGTTGATGCAAAGGAGCATTCTTGATTTTGTTACCGACCAACGACGACATCTTGAACGCGTAGCTGGCAACGAAGATCGACGCAAGCTTGAAGAGTACTTTGTTAGTATTCGAGAGATCGAATACAGACTCAATCAGTTCACAACTCCGCCGCGTTTACCGGACGGTACCACCGCACCGTCTGCCAAGCCAGAGAATATAACGGAACACATCAGGTTGATGTACGATTTGATGGTGCTCGCATTTCAAACCGATTCGACTCGTATTGCAACCTTTATGCTTGCGAATGAAGGTAGCAATCGGACGTTCCCAATGATCGAAGTCAAAGAAGGACACCACGATCTGTCGCACCACGAGAGTAAACAGGATAAAGTCGATAAGATCGCAAAGATTGACACGTACTATTCAGAACAGTTTTCTTACTTTTTGACCAAGATGCGAGAGACAAAGGACGCGGACGGTTCATCGTTACTCGATAACTCTTTGATCGTATACGGCGGTTGTATTTCCGACGGTAATCGGCATGACCATCACAACTTACCAGCGTTGTTAGCAGGACGTGGCGGACGTGGTATTCAGACGGGACGACTGTTAGAGTTTTCGGAATACACTCCGATGAACAATCTTTTTACCACCATGTTAGAACACGTCGGTATTGAAGATACCATCTTCGGCGATGGAACCGGTAAAGTCACGTTGTAGTTACCTGTTGACGCGATCTATATAGACATTTCAATGCTGGAACAGTGTAGAACAATCGTCCCAATTGTTGGAAACGTAGCGAGACTTTCCATTCATTACTAAGCCTCGGCCAGGAGCTGATACGCAAGCCGATATGGGCTTTAGCTACCCTACTGGCGTGCTTGAACAATTGAGGACAATTGTTCTACTATTGGGAGCTGATACGCAAGCCGATATGGGCTTTAGCTACCCTACTGGCGTGCTTGAACAATTGAGGACAATTGTTCTACTATGGTGCAGTCGTTTGTTGACTGTGAACATTCTTTGCTGGAATCGATGAAATTTTAATGTTGAGGGAATCTGATTACGAATGGCTGGGGTCTGAACAAGCGATTCCTATTTGGGAGAAGATGCATTCGACTAATTTCGGTCCGGAAGGTTTGGCCAGCGAGCTGTCCCATCTGGTAGATCGAACACGTTATGAGACGTTGCTCAAGGAACAATGGGCGTTATCGCAATCTGCGAGGACTAAGTTCCCGAATCCTCAACACTGGTTTTGGACTCGAACACTGCTAGAGCAATCGAGCGACGCTTGGTGCGCTGCGGAAACGGCCAATGACTTTCCGACCAATGCGAAAATTGTTGACGTATGCGGCGGGGCAGGAGCGGATACGTTGGCATTAGCCTCTCGATGCGATGCGATAAGAGCCATCGATCGATCCCCCATTGCGGTCGCTTTGCTTAAGGCGAATGCGAAACTCCAAGGTCGAAGCGTTGATGTTCGTTGCGAATCGGCCGAAGAGCTGAAATTGCAACTGCCCGAATATCTTCACATCGATCCTGATCGACGCCCAACCGGAAAAAGAATAACTGCGATAGAAGGGTTGCAGCCAAGTTGGACTGTTATCAGTTCTTTGATCGCCAGCTCCCAAGGCACCTCCATCAAAGTCGCACCCGCTACAGATTGGAGTGAACTGGATGATGCGCCGGACACAGTTCGCTTTCTTTCCAGAGATCGATCGGTTCGGCAGCAACGTTGGCTATGGGGTTTAGATCGTTGGCCGAGGGGATCGATCGTAGTAAGTGTTCACACGCGGGATGCATGGTCACACGAGGTATTCGACCAGAATAACGAAAACGAGCCCAACGCTAACCTTTTCTGTGCTCAGGAGCCAGGGGCTTATGTCGCAGACTACGATCCCGCCATTCGGGCAGCCCGAGTTTCCGCCAGTTTCGCTGTACGGATTGGATGCAAGATGCTAGATTCAGCCGGTGGTTACTTCACAGCAGAGCACTGTCTGCCGCATGGAATGGTTCGTTGGTTTCGAGTGCTCGACGTGTTATCGATGGACTCCAAAAAGCTGCGAGCCTACGCCCGAACGGCCCACGTCGGATCCTGGGAGTTAAAAAGCCGGGGAGTCACCGTGGATTTGGATAAAGTTCGAAAGGAGCTGCCTATTGCCCCAGATTCCCGCAAATCGTGCACCTTTCTCTTTTCCAAAATAGCAGGTAGACCGCGGGTGATTGCCGCAGAACCGATCGGTGGCTGGGGAATCCCACTTTCCAATTAGCCAGTTCATGGGGTATTCTGTACCGCCTATGAGTTCTAAATCATCTACCATTACGTGTCCCACTTGCGGAAAAAAATTCAGCGTAGATCCTCTACCACCGGATATGCCGTTTTGTTCCAAACGGTGTCGATTGGCGGACTTGAACCGCTGGATGACGGAGGACATTGGAATCCCGGCTGGTAGCTCGGAACCTGAAGATGACGAGGAACCATCCCCACCGCCACCTCCTCCGCGAGAGTGGAGATTCGATTAACGATTCACGTCGCCCACGCCACGATTAGAACTTGAGCAACCACAATGAGTAGTCAAAACCAGCTGCCTAACGATTTTCCTGCGAACAGTGTTGGGACTCCGAGCGTAGCGATCGACTGGTACCGAGCAACACCTTGGTGGAGAGCGATATCCCCAGTACTAAACATTTCCTGGCGCGCATCGCACATTTTGATTTGCTGCTTGGGTTTGCTCCTGTCGTACGTTTGCTCTGCAGCCCTGGTCTGGATTTTTCAGCCTGATCTACCGTCGGCCGCCATGCATTCTGTATTACAACCGAGAACCCTTTCCGTTTCACCAATCGGATTATCCGAACAAACTGGTGCACCGACCTTTTTAAACGTATGGGCTTACTTCGTGGCTCCCGTTTCGGTTTGGCTAGCGCAGCCTACATTGCGAGTTTCGGCCATGGCCCTGGCTTACGTCGGTTGCATGATTGGCATATGGGGTTTTATTGGAGGTTGTTTGACTAGGAGAACGGTTGTTGAGTGTGGTACACAAACGACCATGCCATGGATGCACACCTTTCAAATCGTGATTAAGCGACTGCAATCGATTGCATGGTCGATTGCCATGCCTGCTTGTGC
>JALOQS010000282.1 GCA_025459355.1 Pirellula sp. | reverse complement strand
CTGACGACGGACCTCGATTCCAAACCGAAGAGCCGCCGAAAAGTCACCACTTCTCGGCGGCTCTATCGTTGAAAGAGTTGGCCAGAATCGCATCGATGGACTATTCTTAAGAGGACGGACGCTTCACAACCTCTCACTCGCATGCAGTACTTTTTCTCATGGACATTACTCCTCGCTCTTTGACTCAAAGGGTCATCGACCTGGATCTCGTTTCTCCGATGGAGGTCGAGAAACTCTGGGGGGAGTTGCGTACGGAAAATGCGTCCCTGGAAGATGTCAAAGGGTTGCTGCTTCGAAAGGGGCTGCTTACCAACTTTCAGCTAGAGCGGCTGCTGACCGGCGAGCGTTTGGGCTACTACTACGGCCCTTACAAAGTTCTCTACATGATCGGTGCTGGTACGTTCGCTCGCGTATTCCGAGCAGTACATCGAGATACTGGTCGAGTTGTTGCCGTCAAGGTGCTTCGAAGTCGTCACCGCGGGGACGTTAGCCAAATCGAGCAGTTTTTGCGCGAAGGTCGGATGGGTTTGCAACTGCGCCACCCTAACATCGTCTCGATTTACGAAATTCAAAATGACCCGCGAGCCCCGTATCTGGTCATGGAGTTTGTCGAGGGTGAGACACTCCGTGAAATCTTAAAGATTCGAAAACAATTCGGTGCACTTGAGGGGCTGCAAATCGTCCAGGATATGTGCCAAGGGCTCGACTTCGCCTACCAGCAAGGCATCTCGCACCGTGACTTGAAATTATCAAACGTGTTGGTGCACCCGAGTGGTCGTTGTAAACTCGTGGACTTTGGTTTGGCCGCGTTGGCTGATACCTCGTCTGATAAAGCGATCGCCGACTGCCCCAGTGCACGTGCGATTGACTATGCGGCTCTCGAGCGGGGAACTGGCGTTCGCAAAGGAGATCCGAGAAGCGATATCTTTTTTACCGGGATCATGATGCACCACATCCTTTCCGGCCGACCGCCACTTACCGAAACTCGCGAGCGATCGCAGCGACTTAACGTCAGTCGGTTTACGGAGATTCCGCACCTTGGAGAATTGGTAAAAGATCTGCCCGAGGCTGTTTATACGATTTGCTCAAAGGCCATCGAGTTTGATCCTGAGAAGCGTTATCAAACCCCTGCTCAAATGCTCACAGATATCCAGCAAGCTCTTCGCAGAATGGAGAACCCAAACGAGCCTACGCGGAAGGATAATCGCCATGAAGTGATTTTGGCTGACGAGGAGGAGGCCAAAGAGGGGCAGGGCAAGACGGTGATGGTGGTGGAAAGCAAGCAAGAACTACAAGACTTGCTTCGCGAAAAGCTGAAAAAGAGAGGTTACCGAGTTTTAATCTTTAGTGACCCAGAGCGTGCCATTGATAAGTTTAGTCCCGATGAAACGACGGTGGCTGATTGCCTGGTCGTTTGCGCAGCGGATTTAGGAAATCGAGCACTGGAGGCTTTTAATAAGTTTGTCAGCGATGAGCATACCAAAGAGATCCCTGCCATTATGCTCGTCGACCCTAAGCAAACTCACATCATTCGCGGCGCCAATACATCAGCTAAACATGTCCTCATTCCAATGCCACTCAAGGTTCGCGAGCTTCGACAAGCGCTCGCCAAGCTGACCGACAAAAAGTTATCTGCTTAGCTGGTCCTGTTGTTTGAGTTCGACCTGTTGTTCCAGAGTTGCTAGGTGATCGTTCCGCAGCAAGTGTCGAGGGCGTTATTGGGGTTTAGCCAGCGCAGCGATTTCTCGCAAGGCATTCAACAATCGTTCGATCTCCTCGGAGGTGTTCGTGTGCAGTATACCAACTCGCACCATGCCTCGCTCAGCTTGTCCTAGTGCATGACATATATCAATCGCGTAGTAATGACCATGCCAGCAGAATATGCCCCGCTCGCCGAGAAGATTCGTTACCTCCGACGATGTAAAGCCGGCCACGTCAAAGACGACGGTTGGCACTCTTTGGTCGAACCGAGATTCTTCTGTGATTCCGAAAACGGTAACACTCGGAATGGCTTTTAAACCGGACATCAACTGCTTCAGCAAACCTCTTTCGTAAGATTCCACCAACTCAAAGGCCAGTCGCAGTTTGTCGCGACGCCCCAGACCGTCGTGGGCTCCTTTAGAAAGTTGCCCAATGGAGGCCATGTAGTCGATAGCAGCTTTGACCCCCGCAATGGCAGCAAAATTCTGTGTGCCGGTCATCCATTTACCAGGCCCAACGGATGGTGAAGCCCTCAGTTTGTAAGGAACCAAATCTTGCAGGCGATTTTTTCGGCCCCAAAACAAGCCAACATGAGGGCCGAAAAATTTGTAAGCCGAACAGACACAATAATCCACATTCCACTTTAACACATCGATGAGCCGATGGGGGGCCCAGTGAACCGCATCCACGTAAACCTCTGCTCCGTGCTCGTGAGCCAACTCCGTGAGTCGGGCGATGGAATTGCAAGTACCGACGCTATTCGAAGCTGCGGTAAAAGCAACGAGTTTGACACCACCCATGAGCTTTTTCCGAAAGTCGTCTTCGTTCAACGTCGCTTCAGGAACGTTAACCTGTACCGTATCGCAGATGGCGCCTACGTCTTTTGCAGCCAAGTGCCAGGGTGTCACATTGCCATCATGATCCAGTTGCGTCACCAGGATTCGATCACCGCGATTCCAGGTCCTAGACAGGGCTCGCGAAACCGACAAAGTGATCGTCGTCATGTTCGCACCGAAAAAACATTCCGATACGTCGTTTCCACCGAACCAATCACACGCGGCTTCGAGAGCTTCGTGCAAGATCAAATTGGTTTCTCGGCTCGTGGCGAAGTTTCCGGCAGAGTTGGCATTGTGATGCAGGTAGTAGTCGCTGATCGCTTCAATTACGGACAATGGGACTTGGCTTCCCGCCGGGCCGTCTAGATAAGCCACCTGCCTGCCCGTGGCTTCATGAAGACGGGACAAAGAGGGAAAGGAATTTCGCAAACCTTCAAACTTTGACGATATCGACTCAGACATATTCGGCTTAGTTCCTGCGCATGTTCATCTGGGCACTGCTTCGTTTATGTGGATACGTTAGTATGGAAAACGATAGCAGGAAACGAAATCTGCGGGAGCCGCAATCGGAGTGAACCACGTCACCAAGCGACTCGGCTATGCCTTGTTCGTGTTAGGGTGGGTTTTGTTCCAATGTTTATTGGCCGCTTGGATATCGCGCACATGAAGCCAGTGGCCATGGGTTTTCGTGATGCTCGATACCAACGTATCGGGAGAGATTTCTCCTTTTTCGATGCGGTGCAAAAAGTCCGGTTCCGAGATGGGGCCGACCTTTTTGGTCCGGAAGAAGCCTCTTTTTAGAAAGTACCAATCTGATGACATTTTGCATTACTCCTGCAAAAAAGTCCGTCGACGGGGCGTTCTGGAAGATGGGGAGGTTTAGGCGGCGGGGAAGCTGTCAACCCCAATCATACGCGAAGTGGGGAACAAAATGTAATAGCATTCATTACAAATCCAAAACTTTTGCGACTATTTCCATCTCCATGGCCGGAGGCTTATTGCTTTGGTCGAAAACGCGTCTCCCCCCCTTCCTGGTGTGTCTGAGACAAATTTTTGCAGAACTTTATTTGCTACCTGGCGCACAAAGCTCTATCATCAAGGCCGAGCCAAATCTGGATTGGCAAACAAATCTAAAACAAGGATCTATTTATGAAGTGGGTAAGGCCTTTAGTTCCCTTTGGGTTCGCAGTTGTTTTGGGATTCCTGACCTCCACGACCAACGTCCATGCTGTTGACTTGGTTCCCTCGCACAAACAAGCGAGGTTTATAGCACCTGCTATTGATGGTCGCCCGGTAAAGTTACAGACCTTTTGTGTGGGTCCAGACAAAAATCTCTGGATGTGTTGTTCGGGAACGGATTCCAATAGCGGATCGATTCTCGTCTACTCGGCCGAAGGTGAGTTAAAGAAAAACATTCCTCTCACCTTCTTGCCTCAAGCGTTGAATATCGCCCCCAATGGCTCGATCTTCGTTGCTGGAATGGGCAAGGTTGCTAGGTTGGGACCTGACGGCGAAGTCGAAGAGACGCGAGACTTGCCCAGTGCTGGAAACAAGGAAGAGATGCTGGAAAAGCTTAAGAAGCAAGCCGAGGAGAACAGAAAACAAATAACTGAGACCTACAAGACGCAGCTCGAGAACATTCGCAAGCAGCTTGAAAAACTCGAAAAAGCTCCCGAAGACGAAACAGAAAAAGCCAAAGAGCGTCGGGAACGCCGAATCCGAATTCTCACGCAAAGCTTAGAGCAAGCGGAGGCTAACCAACAGGTCATGGAGCAAAGCGTTGTGGTCGATGACTACATGCTTTCGAGATTAGGCACTTGCACTGGTCTCGCCGCAACGTCGGAAGACGTGTTTATCTCTTGTACGAAGACCGAGGGGTATGGTTACGATGTTTGGCGGCTTAATCACGAGCTGGCTGAGCCTAAAGTGGTGGTCAAAGATCTCGGTGGTTGTTGCGGCCAACTCGATATTCAGACCGATGGAGTTCACTTGATCGTTGCGGAGAACACCAAGTTCGAGGTTGGTTATTACGATCGAGACGGAAAGCGACTGCATGGATGGGGCAAACGAGTTCGCAATGACGAAGGCTTCGGTTCATGTTGCAACCCGATGAACGTGAGGTGCTGCGATAACGGTGACGTGTTAACCGCTGAGTCGAGCATTGGTCACATCAAGCGATTCAATCCTAAGGGGGAATTGGTTGCATTTATCGGAACGGCGAAAGTCGCAGGTGGCTGTAAGCACGTTGCGATCGGTTTCGATGCAGAGAAGAATTTTCATTACATGATGAATGAAGATCGATCGCACGTCGCAGTCCTGGTTCCCAAAGAACTGGCACCGCTAGAGACGGACGATGAAAAGATGGCTCGTGAAGC
>JALOQS010000281.1 GCA_025459355.1 Pirellula sp. | reverse complement strand
CAACTAGCTTTTCACGAGGGATGTTGTATTCCAAGAGCGAATAGTCGCGGGCGATAACCACTCCCTCAAGTCGACGTACGATGCGATCAGCGATCGCGATATCGCGACAGTTTGGGCTTTGGATAAGGACTGTTTCGTAAGTTCCAATGTCCGTCAGGATGCGAAGCTGATTGGCTGCCAGCGTGCTGCCTGTTTCCACCAAGTCAACAATCGCATCAGCCACGCCGAGCGAAACCATAATCTCAACCGAGCCGTTGAGTTTAACCAATCGCACCGGTGCATTGTGTTGATCAAGAAACTTTTTCGTGGTGTTCGGAAAGCTCGTCGCAACCCGTTTGCCTTTGAGATCGGCCGGAGACTGAATATCAGATTGAATCGGAACGCACATCGCCAAGCGGCATCGACCGACCCCCAATTTCATTCGAACGGCAACGTCGGCACCGGCTTCGTCAACGAGGTCACTCCCTGTGATACCAAGATCGATGGCCCCCTCGGCGCAAAGTGTCGGGATGTCGTCGGTTCGTAGAAATGTGATATCAGCAGGGAAGCCATTCACGCGAGCGAAGAGCGATCGATCTTGGCGGCGAAAGTTAAGTCCCGCTTGGAGAAGCAGTTCCGTGGCGAGCTCGCTCAAACGGCCTTTGCTGGGAACACCGATTCTTAGTTGTTGATTAGGGTTGGTCATTTTGGTTCTGTTCTTCGTCGTTTTTCTTCTAACCCGGACGTACCTTCACGTCGTTCCAGTTCCGCACGAACTTGGTCCAACGTCACACCTCGAAACGCCAGCAGCACCCACAGATGATAGATCACGTCGGCGGCTTCACGAACGGTATGTGCGGCCCCCTCCGCTCCAGGCTCGCCGGCCGCTTCGATGACTTCGTTGGCCTCTTCAAGAATTTTTTCGGCGATTTTTGGAATTCCGCCTCGAAGCAGTTTTGTTGTATAGGAGCCTTCGGGTAACGTAGTGGCACGTTCCTGGAGTTGGCCCAAAAGCCGATCGAGAACATCGTTTGTCATGAATCAACGTGATTTTCGGTGGTTCGAAATGGACAGGTCGGTGGTTCGAAATGGACAGGTTTGTGAGCAGGGTTACCAGCAGGATCATGGCGGCGATCCATTTCGCCTGTTTAAACTCCCCTTTTCGTTCGTCTAAACTACAGAGCCCTGAGTAAAATCGACTGACTTATTGCTCGTATAACGAGTGCTTATCCATCCGTGATGGCAAATGGGTTGGACCAAGTGCTGTGTTGAACAATCAATCCTAAGTGGAATTGCCATGTTTGTCGATTCCAACAGGCGGAAATGAAAATGCCAAACTTGAGTTCCATAGATCGATCTTGGATTAGACCTCCGCTAGAGGACGCCATATACATTACTGGGCCGACTGCCTCGGGAAAGAGCCGCTTGGCTGTCGAGGTCGCCAACCGACTCAACGCAGAGATTCTTTCGGTAGATTCGATGGCTGTTTACCGAGGGATGGATATTGGCACGGCCAAACCGAGGCCTGACGAGCGGGGCGGTATTCCGCATTACCTTATCGATTTGGTGGATCCCACCGACGATTACAGCGTTTCGCAGTTTGTGGTGGAAGCCCATGACCGAGCTCAAGAGATTCGTTCCCGAGGCAAACGAGTTTTGCTGGTTGGCGGGACTCCGCTTTATCTGAAGACCCTTCTCTGTGGCATGTTTTTGGGACCGCCAGCTGACTGGGAGTTTCGGAAGCAAGTTGACGAAGATGTCGCGGTTTATGGAATCGAGGCCCTCAGGAATCGGCTGTTGCAAGTCGACCCGTTGTCTGCTCACAAAATTTTGCCAAATGATGTCCGGCGGATGGCCAGAGCGCTCGAGGTTGCCAGGGCGACCGGTGTGCCTCTCAGTCATTGGCAAACGCAGTTTGAAAAGCTCGCTATCCCGAAAAACTGCCACGCGTTCGTTCTGTCGTGGGAACGAAGCGAACTGCATGCGCGAGTCAATGATCGCGTCGACTCGATGTTCCGAGCTGGGTTGCTGGAAGAGGTTAAGGCGCTCGTCGAGAAATATGGTTTACTGGGCAGGACGGCATCTCAAGCGGTGGGCTACAAGGAATCGATCGAGTTCTTGAACGGGCGCATTACGGAGTCCATGCTGAGAGATCAAGTTAAGGCTCACACGCGTCAGTTTGTGAGGCGACAAGAAATTTGGTTTCGATCCATGCCATTGTTAAAAAAGCTAACGGCTACTGATCGGTCGAGTGTCGCGGAACACGCCGATCAAATTGAATCGCTCATCTCGGCATGAAGCCAGTTTCATAGCGTTGAGTCAAAACGAAAACAGCGGCCGAGGAAAAAATCCTAGGCCGCTGAGGAGATACGCATTGGTGAGAGGAGACAATTCTCACCAAATGCAGATCTCGTTTCGCAACCAGGTGACTCGAAAGCCCCATCAAGCCATCAGGTTGCTAAGAGGTTTTATTTGTGCCCAATTCCGAACCCGTCTAGCCAATAGGTCGCAACCCATCGACTTCAAACAACACTCTTAATATGGTCGATCTTAACGTGGTCGATCAGAGTGGTGTCTCAACTGCAGCAGACTAAATCGCACCGATTTGGGTAGGATCGGTTATGTTTGATCCGCTGTTGGCTCTGGCGGCAGTGTGGAGCCTAGCCAAGAACCTGCAATCTAATTTCAAGGTGGCGATCGTCCCGCACCCAGATGCGTCGAGTTGCGAAACCTTGGGGAGCCGACCATCGACGAATGTTCACCGTGTGCCAGGCGAAAGATTCGTGCATTGGCCGAACCAAGTGGGAGCAAATGGTATCGTCTGTTAGCTCGCAGATCGGTGGCTATCTCTAGCACATCATCAGCATGCTGGGTAGCAACTGCTCGACAGGAGGCAGGTCCGAAGGCAGTGAGAGCGAGCCGGTTAAGTTCGCTCTTGCTGAGAGGCAATCGAAGATGAGGTTTATGCGAGTACATGACTGCACCAAATGCTCCCGAAATGGTTGACCAAAACTAGTGGCCATCGCGTTCAACCGGAACTGCGTTGGCAACAGGAAAACTAGGTCACATTCCGGATAGAAGCAAAAAGATTCTGAAAGAATTTTTCGGCGCAAGCGTGGTATACCCCAGTTTTTTGTTGGTAAAAACCGCCATGTTGCGATCAAAAAAATCGGGCTGCGATGACCAATTGATCACATAAGTTGGGTAGATTATTGGCCAGCTCGTGTTCCCGACACCCAGATTCGAGCGACCTCTTCGCTCGTACCAATTCTTTTTCTTTATCATCCTGTCGGAGTTTTTAGATGGCAGATCAAGCCTTCGCAACCAATCCCGCTAGTGTCAAACCAGAGTTCTTTATTGTGTTGCGTCATGAGCTCACCACGTTGATCGTGATAGCCATAATGGGCTCGATCATTTTTTTGCCACTTGGCTGGTTCGTATGGAAGTGGTTATGGTTGGGGTTGTTGCTAATCCCAATGGGCTATTGGGCCGTGTTTTACGGAACGAGCCGCGTCATGAGGCTCGGAGCTTGTTGCCCAGCGAAAGTGCTTTCTTTGGACCCACCTCGACTCGCCGTCTTCACCGACTTGACGATGCGCGACGATGCGAGTCATCCCGCCGTGGTCATTAAAGAGTTTTCTGCAAAGAACATAACCGGTGCGAGGCTGAAAGTCGGTGACAAGCTTGCGGTCGCAACGTTTTATGAACCTGGGGATGACGAGTTTCCCGAAGAGCGATGGAAACGATTGAGTGTCGCTCAGCCCGTTCGTTCTGTAACCAGCAACGCGGACGATATTCGTCGTACACTGCAAAGTATCGATCAAGAAGAATGGGAGCAACTCGATGCAGGGATGAAGCAACTCAGTCCTCCCTACGAAGAGAGCATTGTCTATCTCGAGGCGGGCCGCAAAGTCGGCGGGCAAGGGGTTACGGAAGGGCGTGTCAAGCTGATGGACGCCAACGATCCTAACATGGAAAAGGTCAAGGTTTATGGGCGGAAGACATTTCGCTTCTTTTTGAGAGAGTTGAGTTGGGAACGTCGACGAATTGTACCGGGATTGGAAATGGCGGCAGTGAAGATTGCGTTTTCTGATCCACCGCAACAGAAAGGAAATCACCCTTCGGATCTCGATGTCGAATACATGTGGGTTTCCGATGTTGAGTTCGATGGAAAGAAGATAACAGGCGTTTTGTTAAATGAGCCCGATTCCATCAAGTCCGTAAAGCAAGGGGACAAGATTACCGCCAGCCCGTCGCAGATCGTTGATTGGGCCTATAGCATAATGGGCGAAGTGTGCGGAGGTTTTACAATCCAAGAGATGCGCCGGAACATGAGCAAGAAAGAGCTCAAGCAACACGATGCAGCCTGGGGATTGGAATTCGGAACGCCGGGAGTGGTTCGTTTAGTCCCCGATGATCATTTGCCAGATAATGCCCAGGACGTCACGACCCCTATCCCCGACCTTGTAGGGATTTCGATTCAGGGGGATTACAAGGTCATTGAATCGCTGGAGCATCCCATGTCGGTCAACATGCGATCGTCTATGGAGGAAATGCTTGCTAAGAATCCAGAGCATTTGGAATCAGCCGATGATATGGGTTTGACATTGCTGCATCAAATGACGATCGCGGGGTCACTGGACGGGGTCGATGTTTGCTTGAAGCGTGGGGTCAACCCAAATCAAACAGCCAAAAACGGCATGACTGCGGCCAAGCTCGCCAAGGGATTGGGCTGGAAAAAGGTCCTCTCGCGACTGCAGGCCGCTGGCGCTGAAGCCTAGGGAGTGCCGCCCGGCGAACGCGGCCACGGGAGCGGCCTAGGTACCGGCCTAGTTACCGGCCTAGCCTAGTGGGCTAAATCTTTGCCAAGTTGGCAAGAATATTCACAGGCCTAGCTGTGTTAAATCCGAAAATTGTTGTTGAGACACCTTCTCAACAACATGGTTCCTTCCTATAGTTGGGTAGTTGTTTGCAGTCCTATTGTCCTGCGAATTCCCCATCAATCCCACCATCAGCGTTCCGTTATGGTTCCTTTAGATTTAATGTCACCAAACGATTGTGGTGTCATCGTCGAGATGGACGGGGATCCTTGTTTTTTAAAGCGACTCGAGGAGATCGGCATCCAAGTCGGCTGCAACCTTAGGATGGTCTGTCCGGGGAGTCCATGTATGGTGTGCATCGAGGGAAAACGATTGAGTTTGCGGCTGGATCAGCACGCAGAAATCTACGTATGTCCTTTGGCCAATCCGCCTGCAGATCCATCCTCTCCACTGGAAGGTTCAGTGTGAGTAACGGAGACCGTGTGAGTAAAGGCTTGAGTAGATTGTCCGATCTCGAGCCTGGCAAGGCTGCCATCATCCAGGAGATCGATGGCGATGATTCGTTAGCGAGTCGGCTAATGGAGATGGGTTTGATCGACGGTGAGGAAATTCACTGTATAGGCCGAGCCCCTATGGGCGATCCCACCGAGTACTCCATTCGCGGCTATCGACTGAGTTTGAGGCAGGCAGAAGCCAAGCGGGTCATTCTTAGCCCGTCATCTTGAGACCATCAACCACAGATATCAACCATCAGAGGAACTCTCCGTGCGTAAGACCGTAGCCCTGCTGGGGAACCCTAACACCGGCAAAAGCAGTCTCTTTAATGCTTTGTGCGGCATGTCAGCACGAGTCGGGAATTATCCTGGCATCACCGTTGAAAAGAAGGTCGGTGTCCTTCAAGGAGCAAACGAACAGATCGATATTGTCGATTTGCCCGGGACTTATTCGCTGGCAGCTCGGTCGGCGGACGAAGCTGTTACGATCGACGTGCTATGTGGTTTGCAGCCTGGAGAATCCAAGCCCGATGCCGTTGTGGTCATTGCCGACGCGACGAATCTGGAGCGGAATCTCTATTTGCTGAGCCAAGTCGTTGAAGTTGGCTTGCCGACGTTGCTTGTTCTCAACATGTGGGATCGAGCTGTCTCAGAGAACCACGAAATCAAGGTGGAGGAACTAGCCGGGCGTCTTGGGATTCCGGTTTTAGTAACGACAGCCAGTCAAAAAAAGGGGGTAGTCGAGGTTCGACAAGCGATCGAGTCTCTCTTAGCGACCCCTGTGTTGCCCAGCAACCTCGCGAGAAGCACCTTTCCGCAATCGTTCCTCGAAGCCGCTGCGGAGTTACAGTCGGATCTAGCCAAGCAGAACGTTCAGGTCCCACTATTGGAAGTGGATCGAATGTTGATCGACAAGGACGGGCATTTCCAGAAGAAGTTTGCAAAGCAAAACGTGGGCGACCTCGAAAGAACACTGCGAGCGACACGTGACAAGCTAGCCGAGCAGGGATGTAAGATTCCGTTGTTCGAGACCAAGTTTCGATATGCTTGGGTTCGCACGGTTCTCGATGGGATCAACACTCGACCTGCAGCCAACACCGTCTCCTCCAGCGACAAAGTGGATCGCTGGCTGACCCATCGTTGGGTGGGTATGTTCGCCTTTTTGTTTTTGATGTTTTCGGTGTTTCAGGCCATTACCATCTTGGCGGCTTGGCCGATGGATTGGATCGAAACCACGCAGGGAGCTCTTCAAGGATTTGTTGAACAGGTTGTTGCGCCTGGGGCGATGCGTAGCCTGATCAACGATGGGATCATTGCTGGTATTGGGGCTGTTTTGATTTTTTTGCCGCAGATTATTATTCTGTTCTTCTTTATTGCCGTTCTCGAAGATTGCGGCTATATGGCCAGAGCGGCGTTTGTGGTGGACAAGCTCATGACCTCGATCGGTTTGAGTGGCAAGTCCTTTTTGCCATTGATGTCCTCATTTGCATGTGCGGTTCCTGGGATTATGGCGACCCGCACGATTGAAAATACTCGGGATCGCATGGTGACGATATTGATAGCTCCGTTAATGAGTTGTTCGGCGCGGTTACCTGTTTATGTGTTGATGGTAACGGCTTTTGTGCCGGCTGATGTTCGGTACCTGGGAGGATGGGTGACATTGCAGGGGATTGTGCTATTCGCCATGAATAGCGTTGGTGCTTTGGTCGCGATTCCCGTAGCATTTTTGCTTCGTAAATTTGTTTTTGCTGGGCAGCAGGGATCGTTTCTACTGGAGCTACATAGTTACAAGTGGCCATCTTTGACAGTGCTTTATCAGCGAGTCTGGGAGCGAGCCTCCGCCTTCGTGACTCGTGCGGGCACGTTAATTTTTTGCACAGCAATTTTAGTTTGGGCGGCAGGATATTTTCCGGCCAGTCATGAAAAACTAGACGCAGCACAAACGCAGTGGGAAGCACTCACAGCTAGCCAGCAGAAAATTTTGCCACCAGATGGAGAGGAACCATCCGAAGCGAATCAGGCCGCTATCGACGATTATCAAGCCAAGATCGATGCACAGGCGGAGATCATTAACGCAGAGAAAGCCGAGTTAATCAACAACAGTTACTTAGCAATGGTGGGCAAAACCATTGAGCCAGTCGTGAAGCCGCTCGGCTGGGATTGGAAGATCGGAGTTGCAACGTTGGCGTCCTTTCCGGCCCGTGAAGTTATCATTGCTACATTGGGTACCATTTACTCACTGGGAAGTGGCGAGGATGAGAGCAGCGAGGGGTTGATGGAGAAGATGCGTAGCGAACGATGGCCAGATGGTCGGCCGGTTTATAGCATCGCGACGGCACTCTCCGTGATGGTGTTTTTTGCCCTGTGTGCTCAGTGCGTTTCCACGTTGATGATCATTCAACGGGAAATGAACAGTTGGAAGTGGGCTGCCTTTTCCTTTGTTTATATGACCACGTTGGCCTACATCGGGGCATGGGTGACCTATGCCGTTACCAACTGGCTAGGATGGGCCGCATAGATGACGTATTTGTCCTTGCGTTTACGAAGCTCTTTGTGTGAGAGTCGATAATGGATTGGCAAACCATCATGGCTTTGGTCATAGTCGTCGCAGCGGGGGTGCTTCTTGTTTATCGCTGCGTCATCACTGCCAAGAGAGTTCTTTTTGGGCAGGGGAGCGAGTCGTCAGGGTGTGGTTCGTGTAGCGGATGCCCCTCGCGTGGCCAATTGTCAAAAGTCGGCAGCGAGCGAGAGTTGGTATTGGTAACTCTTCAAAAGAGCAAAAAGTAAAGCTGGACGCTGCGTAGGCGTTACGCATCGATAAAGCGGGACCATGGTGTTGGCCCCTTCGTCAACGGTTCCCTAGCGGGTAAGATACGTTGCTTCGTTTTCTTGTACGTCTACGTTAACTACCTTACAAAGCCGAATCCATGGCGGAAACTCCCGCTTCAAATAGCGAAATTGACTTCTATGACTTTCAGCTTCCTAGGGAGCTAATCGCCCAGGATCCGCCGGCTAATCGGACCGATTCTCGCATGATGCTAGTCGATCGACGCAGTGGCCGCATCGAGCACTACTCCATCCGGGATTTGCCTGGGTTGTTGAGGGCCGGAGACGCTGTCGTGGTCAATGACTCGAAAGTCATCGCGGCCCGGTTAATTGGCTATCGAGAAACCACTAAGGGGCGATGGGAGGGCCTGTTTCTCAGGCAAGAGAACGGAATTGCGGAGTTGCTATCATCGACGCGAGGTAAGTTGCTCGAGGGAGAGAGGCTCGTCATTCGCGATCCAGAGGGGCGAGAGACACAGCGGATCGTCTTTGTCGGTCGAACAAACGATGGCAATTTTTTGTTCCGATCCGAGGATAATCGAGATTGGTTAGAACTTCTCGAAGAATGCGGACGAATCCCGTTGCCACCCTATATTCGTGATGGGCAAATGACCGCGTTGGATCGAGAACGGTACCAAACGGTTTACGCACGAAACCCAGGGTCAGTCGCAGCTCCAACCGCCGGCTTGCACCTAACTCAGGATTTGATAGGCCAGCTCAGGCAAAAAGGAACCGCCTTGGTGGCAGTGACCCTTCACGTCGGGCTCGGGACCTTTAGGCCAATTCAGACCAGCGACTTGGCCAGCCATAAAATGCACTCCGAGCAAGCGCAAATATCGGAACCGGTAGCAAGAAGGCTGCTTAGTGCCAGGGCCGAGGGGGGGCGAATCATCGCAATTGGTACCACTTCGGTCCGCACCCTAGAGACGGCAGCAATGCACGGCGGCGGGGAACTGGCGGCTTGGAGTGGCCAAACGGACATTTTTATTAAGCCGGGGCATCGTTTTCAGGCCGTCGACGGATTGTTAACCAATTTTCACCTCCCCAAGAGCAGCCTAATTGTATTGGTAAGTGCTCTGGCGGGCAGGGAATTGATCCTGGAGGCCTACGCCAAAGCCATCGAGGAGCGTTACCGGTTCTACAGCTACGGCGACTGCATGCTGATAATTTAGGAACGAGCGAGAGCATGGTGGCCGCGAGAGCATGGTCACGGCGAGC